>DALYNO010000376.1:0-4272 GCA_031975295.1 Anaerocolumna sp.
AGAAAGCCAGAAATTCTTATATTAGATGATAGTGCATCTGCACTGGACTATGCAACAGATGCAAAACTAAGAAGTGCTATAAAAAGTATAAAAGGAAGACCAACTGTTTTTATTGTATCTCAAAGAACTTCTTCCATTCAGTATGCGGATAGAATTGTAGTTTTGGATAATGGATATATTATGGGAACAGGAACCCATGATGAATTATTAAAGAATTGTGAGGTTTATAAAGAAATTTATAGCTCCCAATATTCTGGTAATGAAACAGCATAATATAGCTATGAAATCTTTGAGACAGACAGGAGTTTATAAGAATGAGTGAAAGCAAGCAAAATAAAACCATGGGAAAAGTATTAAAGTATTTAAAAAAATATAAGCAATATATAATCTTATCCATTATCTTAGCAGGGATTAGCGTCTATTCCTCTTTATATTTTCTTAAATTAATTGGGGATGCAATAGATTATATAGTTGGTCCGGGTAATGTAGAATTTACCGGACTTGTTCAAATTCTTATATTTATGCTTGTTTTAATAGGATTAAGAGGCCTTTCCCAGTGGATTATGAATATATGTAATAATAAAATTGTATATGGAGTCATTCAGGATTTAAGAAAGGATGCCTTTGAAAAGATAGAAATACTGCCTCTGAAATATATAGATCGTAAATCCCATGGAGAAACCGTTAGTAAGTTGATTACAGATGTGGATCAGTTTGCTGATGGGCTTTTAATGGCACTTACACAATTTTTTCCAGGAATTATGACCATAATCGGTACGCTATTTTTTATGTTTAATGAAAATGTTAATATTACTTTAGTTGTTATTTGCCTTACCCCTATCTCCATATTCATAGCAGGTTACATTTCTAAGAAAACCTATCGTATGTTTAAACAGCAGTCAGAAATTAGAGGAGAACAAACTGGATATATTGAAGAAATGCTAGGTAACCAAAAAGTGGTTCAAGCCTATGGACATGAGAAACAGTCCCAGGAGGAATTTAAGGTTATGAATGAAAAGCTGCAAATTGTCTCTTTACGTGCAATATTTTATTCGTCCATTACCAATCCTTCAACACGATTTATAAATGGCTTGGTTTATACAGGAGTAGGCATTACAGGCGCTTTATCAGTCGTAAATGGTGGACTCACCTTAGGTGTATTAACAGTATTCTTAAATTATGCCAATCAGTATACCAAGCCCTTTAATGAAATATCCGGAGTTGTCACTGAGTTTCAAAATGCATTAGCCTGTGCCAGAAGAGTCATTGAATTAATAGAGGAAGAACCACAAATTCCAGAAAACAAAGATGCAGTTGTACTTGAAGATGTGAAAGGTAAAGTGCAGTTAAATCAAGTGTATTTCTCATATCAAAAAGATAAGAAATTAATAGAGAATTTAAATCTTGTAGTGAATCCAGGTCAAAGAATTGCCATAGTAGGACCAACAGGATGCGGTAAAACAACTATTATTAATCTACTTATGCGATTCTATGAAGTGGATAGTGGAAGTATATCTGTAGATGGTTATGATATTCGGGACATTACTAGAAAAAGTCTTCGTACAAATTACGGAATGGTTTTACAGGAAACCTGGCTAAAAACGGGGACTATATGGGATAATCTCACCATTGGTAATCCAGAAGCAACTACAGATGAGGTGATTGCTGCGGCTAAAGCAGCCCATGTACACAACGTAATCAAACGTATGCCAAATGGTTATGACACTATAATTAACGATGAAGGAAATGGATTATCTCAAGGTGAAAAACAGTTACTTTGTATTGCAAGAGTTATGCTCTGCCTTCCGCCTATGCTAATATTAGATGAAGCAACCTCTTCAATTGATACAAGAACTGAAATTAAAATTCAAAAGGCTTTCGCTCACATGATGAAAGGAAGAACAAGCTTTGTCATTGCTCACCGTCTTTCCACCATCAAAGATGCAGATATTATCCTTGTTATGAAGGATGGTCATATTATTGAACAGGGTAACCATGAAGAACTAATACAAACAAAAGGATTTTACTATAATTTATACTCCAGCCAATTTGTTAAGGAAGCATAACCTGGTTAAAATAAATGAAGCCCCCCAGTCAGTTTTAATATTCTTAAGGAAAGTTCATATGTTGTAATCATTTATAATGTGATATAATAGATAAATTAAAAGTTTATAGTCTATGATTTGATTAAGTTCCTGAATCAAATCGCTTCAGGTTTACGAAAGGAAAGGAGTATCAATGGAACTTTTTAATACGTATCAAATAAAGAAGATGACTTTAAAAAATAAAATTGTTATGCCGCCAATGTGTATGTATTCAGCAGAGGAATCAGGGCAGGTAAATGATTTTCATATAAATCATTACACTACCAGAGCAGTTGGCGGAGTAGGTCTTATCATTGTAGAAGCAACAGGTGTTACTCCAAACGGCAGGATATCAGATGCAGATCTTGGTAATTGGGAAGATGCACAAATAGAAGGGTTGAAAAGTCTTGTAACCAATGTGCATAACAATGGAAGTAAATTAGCCATTCAGCTAAATCACGGAGGAAGAAAGTATACAGGCAATAAGGAACTTGTTGCCCCTAGCCCTTTGGCATTGGATCAGGATAGTAAGATGCCTAGGGAATTAACGAAGGAAGACATTGCAAATATAGTAGATAGCTTTGTAAAGGCTGCAATTAGAAGTGATATTGCAGGATTTGATGCTATTGAAGTTCATGGGGCCCATGGCTATTTGATTCATCAGTTTTTATCACCATTAACCAATAAACGTAGAGATGAATACGGTGGTACCATAGAAAATAGAGTCAGATTTCTAAAAGAAATATTAATTGGCATAAAAGAAGTATTTCAGGATAAGCCTTTGCTGCTTAGAATCTCTGCCAATGATTACTTAGAAGGCGGTATTACACCTCTTGATATGGTACAGATCATAAACTTGGTAAAAGAACATGTGGATATGGTACATGTTAGTTCCGGTGGACTTCAAGCTGCTCCTATCAAGCCCTATCCCGGATATCAGGTAGAATATGCAAAAACCATTAGAGAGCAATGTGATATTCCGACTATAGCAGTGGGATTAATTACAGATGCAGCACAAGGAGAAGAGATTCTTCATCAGGGGAGTGCAGATCTAATTGCCTATGGTAGGGAACTACTGAGAAATCCATATATGGTTTTACAGGAAGCAAAAAAGAATCATGTGGAAATTGAAATTCCAATACAATACAAAAGAGCATTCTAGAATAAATGAGGGCAGGTATTTTTATGTGTGAAAATAATGAAGTTTTAGAGCAATTAAACAATCGTAAATCTGTACGTGTATTTGAAGACAAACAAGTATCAGATTCAGTAAAAGCAGCGTTAGTAAATGCAGCTATTCAAGCACCAACTGCCGGGAATATGGCATTATATACCATGATTGATGTTACAGATGAAAAGATTAAGAAAGAACTCTCCATATTATGTGATAATCAACCCTTTATTGCAAAGGCCCCAGTGGTGTTTATCTTTGTGGCAGATTATGCCAAGTGGTATAAAACATTTTTACTAAATAATTTATCTCCTAGAGAACTAGGAACAGGTGACTTAATGCTTGCAGCTAGTGATGCCATAATAGCCGCCCAAAATACAGTTGTTGCCGCCCAATCATTAGGCTTAGGATCTTGTTATATTGGTGATATTCTAGAAAATTGTGAGAAAGTGAAAGAACTTCTTCATTTACCTAAATGTACACTGCCTGTTACTATGCTGGTTTATGGATATCCGACCAAACAGCAGATAGAACGTAAAAAACCAAGTAGACTTGAAGTAAAACATATACTTCATGAGAATGGCTATAGAGATATGGATAGAGAAGAATTAAATGAAATGTATGAGGAACGCAGTGGAAAAGAAAGTCTGGATGATTTTTTTAAAAGAAAATATATGTCAGAGTTCTGTGAGGAAATGAATCGTTCCGTAGGAGAGTACGTGAAGGATTTTCAAGGAAATTAACCAGAAAAGAGTAGAGAGTTTTTTTAATTAGGTTGTTAACTTAGAAGATGGTGTGAAAGTATTCACACCATCTGATTTATATATGGATAACTGTGTCGGAAAGGCAGGGATGAATATGAAAGAGGCAGGTGTTTTGCTCTATAATTTAGCCACAGACAAAGGAGAGCAAATAAATAAATTATGTAATGTACTTGGCATAAAAGTCAGATGGGTGGAACCTAAGGAATATAACCTTTCACTGGATAGTTTATCTAATTTTGGCGGGCCGGTTTCT
>DALYNO010000377.1:0-4259 GCA_031975295.1 Anaerocolumna sp.
ATCTAACATATCCGTTTCTGCGTATTGTTGTACTGTGGAACCGTTAACCATACCACTCATCTGCATATTTAGAGTACGACCAGTAGCTTTATTCTTAATCTTATAAATACCCCCATCTTTTATATCCAGAGATATAGAGTAACTATTACTGGAATCACTGTTGACAGATTGAGAGTTTGAGAGTGAGGGGTCATGAGTAGTGTTGATACCAACTGGCCTTTTGCTGCAACCTGTAAACGATACTAAAAGTAAAAGGATGGCCAATAAAGTCCATACCCTGAGTAAGTAGAAATTTTTGTGATTAGGTTTTTTATACTTCATTATAAATCTCCATAACGATGTTCTGTGGATGATCACCAAACTTTTCTCCAAATAAGTTTAAGCCGCCCATATATTCAGCATCAGACTTAACACCAATCTTAAAGGACATATAATTTCCTTTATCCAGGTCTAGAGAAGATATAGTATGATTTGATACTTTCTTCTCATCTATGTAACATCCGTGATCTGTAATCCAGATTTTTCTTAAGTCTCCGTATTGTGTTGAGGAGTCGATCCACCAGTATGGATTTAGTTTACCCTTCCTGCCGCCATAATCACCAGGGCATTCTATAATACCTATTTCAGTATTGTTCATCCATATACTTACATCAGATCTCCAATTTTGATTGTAGCCAAGTGCCTCTGAACATATTTCAAATGTAAATTGAATTTTGTTTGAGGGAGTGGATTTTAATATGGTGTTGGTAAAACGATATTCCAGATAACCATGGGTTAACCAAATAAGCTGCGCTTTATATCTTTCAGGTGAAAAAAAGCCGCTCATACTGTCTTCTGCCCCTAAGTCAGATACTTCAGATACAATTCCACAAGGAGGAGCCACATCATAATCAAAGTAACTGCCAATTGGCATGTTTTCGCGAAACAAAAAATTAGGATTAATAGCATCAACATCAAGAACATCAATATCTACCCTTGATACTAGAACACCACATAGTTTTTGGGCACCTTTTGACCCGGGAATAGGTTGTACTGATATTAAGCCTGCGGTTTCCAATGTTTTTATATGCAGGGCTGCACTTGATAATGGAATTCCAAAATGAGTAGCCACATCAGAGATAATTGCTGGTTTGGCGCATAAAAATTTTAAAATTTCAATTTTAATTGGTGTTGATAATGCTTTGCAGACATTGACTAACCTATCTTGATGATCAAGTTTTATTCTTAATTCTTCCTTCACTAATATACTCCTCCAGATTTCTTTGAATAAATGTATAATACTTTATTTTATTCTAACATTAAGAAGAGAAAAAAGCAAATATTTTTAATACATAAATATTGTATAAATAAATTGCGTAGAATAGAAAATAATACTTTAGTACATAAAATATGTATTAAAATATAAAATAAATTAAAAAATATGCCCAAACATATTGACATAAAATTAGAAAAGTAGTATGTTATAACTAAATAAAGCAATACATTATTGGTTGATAAGGATTATTAATACATAAATTATGTATACAAAAATAATGTACAATAAGAAAATTACTAAACAATGACAAGGAGTTTTAAATTATGTTAAACCAATACCCAAGACCCCAGCACAAGCGTAATGACTGGATGAATTTAAACGGTGAATGGAATTTTTCATTTGATGATAATAGAAAGGGTGAAATTGAAAAGTGGTATGATAATTTTCCACAGAGTCAGAAAATAAATGTGCCATATACCTATGAAACAGCATTAAGTGGTATAAAGGACGAAACTAGTCACAATGTAATCTGGTATAACAAAAAGGTTTCTTTAAACAATGAAATTAGTAATCGATGTTTATTAAACTTTGAAGGCGTTGATTATGAGACAAGAGTTTGGGTAAATGGTAATTTTGCAGGTACGCATAAAGGAGCATATATCGCGTTTACCTTTGATATAACTGAATATCTAGTGGCGGGAGAAAATGATATCACTGTTAGAGTAGAAGATTGTATGAGCTGTGAGCTTCCCAGAGGTAAGCAAAGATGGAAAAGTGAAAACTTTGGATGCTGGTATGTGCAAACCACTGGTATATGGAAATCTGTATGGTTGGAACAAGTGACAAATTGTTATGTGGAAAGAGTTAAAATGACTCCAGATATTGATACAGGAGAAATACATATTCTAGCTAAAGTTACAGGAAGACTACAAGATATCTTAACAGAACTCCAATGTGTTATCACCTTGGACGGCAAATTAGTTCGTAAAGCCACAGTGCAAGTGGTAGAGGAGTATGTAAACATAACCATAAAACTTGCCAGTGAAGATGAGCCATGGTCAGTAGCAATTTGGTCTCCTCATTCACCAAGGCTTTATGATATAGAGTTTAATATACTGGAAGAAAACAGGATGAGGGATAGGGTTGCGTCATACTTTGGCATGCGAAAGATTTCCATTGAAGGAAATCAGGTCTTATTAAACAACCTTCCTATTTATCAGAAATTAATACTGGATCAGGGGTATTGGGAAGAATCTCATCTAACACCGCCTTCTGAAGAAGCAATTATAAAAGATATTGATTTAATTTTGGAAGCAGGCTACAACGGATTAAGGAAACACCAGAAGGTAGAGGATAGCCGCTTTTTATACTGGTGCGATAAAAAAGGCCTGCTGGTTTGGTCTGAGATGGCTTCTCAGTACTCATTTAATGATAATGGTATGAAGCTCTTTACTAACGAATGGATGGAGATTGTAGAACAAAATTATAATCACCCAAGTATCATTACTTGGACTCCATTTAATGAGAGTTGGGGGGTAGAGAGAATATTTACAGATATAAAGCAGCAGAAATTTACAGAAAGCATTTATCACTTAACCAAAGCATTTGACAATATGAGACCTGTAATTGTAAATGATGGCTGGGAACACACAGTTTCTGATATTGTAACGCTTCATGATTATGTAGAAAGAGGGGAAGAGTTTTTACAACGTTATAACCAGAAAGAGGCAGTTCTAAAGAATGAAATCCCTTTTAACTTAAGCAGATATGCTTTTGCAAAAGGTTACGAGTATAAAGGTCAGCCAGTAATCATTAGTGAATATGGTGGAATTGCCATTACTAATAGTAAGGGTTGGGGATATGGGGAACAAGTTAAATCAGAAGAAGCATTTTTAGAACGATTTGACAGTATTACCTCAGCCATTAAAGCTCTGGATTATGTCTGCGGTTACTGTTATACCCAACTTACAGATGTACAGCAAGAAATTAATGGTCTATACGATATGAAGCGTGAAGCAAAGGTAAATATTGCAGCAGTAAAGAAAATAAATGATAAATAGCAACGGATAAAGACACAGCCTGGTTATAAAGGTAGTCTGGTAATCATTTAGTAAATGTGAAAGGTAAGAAACGTATGAAAACATATAAAAACCCCTTTGCTTTAAAAAATCAATGGTCCGAAAATGAGTGTGGTGATCCATTTATAATGAGATTTAATGGCAGGTATTACTTATATTGCTCAAGCGCAGGAAACTATGTTAAATGCTGGATATCGGATGATCTTGTTGACTTTGAGTATTATGGAAGTGTTTGCGATGAGCCAGTGATTGATGGGGCATATGCACCTGAAGTATGCTATTTCAAAGGGTGTTTTTATATGATCTCATCTCCTAAAGGCAGCGGTCATTATATACTTAAAGGGGATAAACCAACAGGGCCATTTTATCTGGTTAGTGATAATTATGGGTTGCTAATAGATGGAAGCTTTTATATAGATGATGATGGTAAACAATATCTTTTAAGAGCTGGACATACGGGCATAGTCATTCATTCTATGGCTGCACCGGACCAAATTGATGTAAACGGACATATCATTCGGGAATCCTATCTTAATTATTGGACGGAAGGCCCAATGATTATAAAAAGAAATGGTTATTATTATTTGACTTATACAGGAAATCATCTTATGAGTAAGGGATATCGCATTGGTTACAGTGTCTCAAAAGATGAGCCGGGTAGTGGATATGTTAACTTAAATAATCAGACTTTATTACTTGAAACCAGGCCTGAGTTTCATGCTCTTGGGCATAGTTCCAGTTTTTTGGCACCTGACTTAGACAGTTACTTAATTGCTTATCATAATATTGACTTAGATTGCAGTACTCGAAAAAGAAGCACGAATATAGACAGGTTATGTTTTAATGGTGCAAGAATGTATTGCAATCCTACCTGGTGGGAACATGAAGCACACAAGTTACCAGAATTTTATACCAGAGGCAGAGCT
>DALYNO010000378.1:0-4249 GCA_031975295.1 Anaerocolumna sp.
CAATTGCCAATTAAAATCCTTGCTGGGTTCTTGCAATAATATCATCCTGTAATGATCTTGACAGTGAAGTAAATAATGCACTGTATCCCGCAACTCGTACAACAAGACTTTTATATTTCTCCGGGTTTTGCTGAGCATCTATCAGGGTGTCACGGCTTACCACATTAAATTGCATGTGGCTGCCCTTCTGATCAAAATAAGCTCTGATTAGGGATACAAAATTCTCAAGTCCCTTTACACCACTAAGTGCTGATGGATGGAATTTCTGATTAAATAATGTACCATTGGAAGCAATATAATGATCCAGTTTCGATACAGAGTTAGCTGCTGCAGTTGGTCCGTGGGTGTCTTTCCCAGAAGAAGGAGATACACCGTCAGCAACAGGGGTAAATGCAAGTCTTCCATCAGGTGTGGCACCTGTTTGTGCACCTAATGGTACATTGGCAGATACTGGATATAAACCAGCCTGGTACTGTCCTCCTCTAGGATTTCTAAAGGTCTCAACAGGTTTCGTATAAGTATAAGCCACTTCTCTTGCAAAACTATCCACTTCATCTATGTCATTACCGTATTTAGGAAGCTCATGAATCATATTAAGTATCTTATCATAACGGCTAATTTCATCTTTTGTTACACCACCTGTTAAGGCTGTTTTAAATATCTCAGCTATTTGGGTCTCGGATACTTTATGTCCATCCCCTACTAAGGCGCGTACTACTTCTGTTGTAATTTCACTGGCAGCCTCTGTACTTAACCCTTTACCATAGTTTACAGAAAGGGCATGTTTTAATTCTGCCAAGGTTACTTTCTTTTCTTCAAATACCAACTTCTTAATTGCAAATAGGGAATCTGTCATATTAGCAATTCCAAAGCCTTGAGGTCCAGTAAAGTTATAGATTGCACCACCCTCTTGCACACTTTTACCACGACCAATACAATCTTCAATCATTCCTGATAGGAAAGGTAACGGGCATCTTTCTGCATGAGCAACATCTATAGCATTATCAGCATTCACCATTAAGCCAATCATATAATTCATTTGTTTTTTATAAGCTTCAAAAACTTCTTCAAAAGTTTTCATCTTGGTAATATCACCAGTCTGAACACTGATTAATTTGCCCTTATCCATACCGTTACTAAAAGTAAGTTCTAAAGGTCTTAGCATATTAAAGAATGCTGCATCATGCCAGCCGTCTGTTTTACCGGCTTTTTGTGGCTCAACACATCCAATGATATTATATTCTCTGGCATCTTCTAGGGTAAGCCCTCTATTTACCAAAGAAGGAATGACTACTTCATCATTATAATAAGCAGGTAATCCAATTCCTGTACGAGTAAGGGTAGCGGCTTTCATTAAAAACTCATGCGGTGTCCCATTCCATACTCTTACAGAAAGTGAAGGTTGTGGAAGTGCTACATGAAGGGAAGCTTCGATACACATAAAGGATAAATCATTTGTTACATCAAGACCTTCTTTGTTCTGACCACCAGCTATAAGATTCTGGAATAAACTGTATCCAGCAAAACCTTCTGCAGAAGCTGCATCTCTTGCTTTATTTAAATCGTTTAATTTAACCCAGATACAATCCATTAATTCCTGGGCAAATTCTCTGGTTATTTTTCCTGCTTTTATATCCTTTTCATAATAAGGATACATGTATTGATCAAATCTGCCCGGTGAAATGGAATGACCACTGGATTCCACCTGTAAAAGCATCTGTACAAACCAGAAGGACTGGCAGGCTTCATAGAAACTATTTGCACCAGTTGCAGGTACTCTAGAACATATTCTTGCAATTTCTAGAAGTTCGTTCTTTCTTACTCTGTCATTCGTCTTTTCAGCCATTTCTTTAGCAAGAACAGCATATCTGCCCGCATAATCCATAGCCGCCTTTGCACTGATTACAACTGCTTCTAAGAATCTCTGACGTTTAGAATAATCCATATCAGATACTTTCAGGTGTGTCATTGCAGTCACTGCTTCTTCTATTACCCCTTCAAAGCCTTTTTCAAGTATTTTCTCATAGGATACGGTTACATGTCCTACACCATTATAAAAATAGTTACCAGGGGTAAAAATATTATGATCCATAGCTAACTTTGTTTCTGGTGCCATATAGGAAAATGCTAATTCACTGGTGGTCTTGCCTTCCCAGTATCTATATACTTCATGTAATGTTTTCTTTGTTTCTTCAGATATGTAAAAGGGATCTGCACTTCTTTTATCAATGGTGTCAAATTCACCTTCCAACCAGGTATAAGAAAATTCAGGGAATACCTGGCATCCTCTAGGCGCCTTGGTTGCACTGCCAACTATTAATTCATTCTCCCTGATGGTAATAGGAATGTATTTTAATATATGCTCAAATGCCCTTGCCCTACGAGTAATTATGGGTAAATGCTCTGTTTGTTTATAACTTTCAGTTATTAAGTACCCCCTGTCTGCTTCTATAACAGGCATAGCTTCGTAGAGTGTTTCAATCAACTTATCAATTCTTGGACTTTTTACGATACTGGCATCATTATATTTTTTCATTCCTTACTCCTTTCCGGTGGTAGAATTAGGCTTATTAAGATGTAACTATTCCTCTTAATGCCTGCTGGTCATTTATTTTTCAATTTGATTCTTTCAAATGTTTTATTCCATGATACTAGGGTCAAAAGGTCATGTGATTCATGCTTGCCTTTGGGACCCGCAAAACATGAGAAAGTAGCCCGATTAGGACGGATTTCGAATGTTTTTAGGATTGTGAGAGCACAAAGTGCGTAACAATCCGTAAGTATCAGGGGCCAAAATACCTTTTGACCCTGGCATCATTCCATTATATTAGTGTTACTTTCTTTATGATATGCCTTTACATTCACTGATTGTAAACTTTGTAACCATTTCTCATCTAGTTCTGAATCAGTTACCAAAACATCAATGTCTTCTAGGGCACTAATTTTAGTAAAGGAAATTCTGTTAAATTTAGAGCTATCTGCAGCAAGAATTTTAACGTTTGCAGCTTCAAACATTAACTTTTTAATATGGGCGTCCATTTCATTAGAATCTGTTATTCCCTTTTCCATATCAATACCTTTACAGGACACAATTGCTTTATCTACATGAAAGTTACTAATCATATTCTCAGCTTGATAGCCTACTAAGGATAAACTGCCCTCTTTTAAGGTTCCTCCCGTGGATAAAACTTTCCATCCTGTCATATCAGAGAGTTCTAAAAGAATTTCGATGGAATTGGTAATCAAAGTAATATTTTTCTTATTTTTTAGATGTTTAGCTACATAAACTGCAGTCGAACTGGCATCCATCATGACATGATCGCCATCTTCAATAAGAGAGCTAATAATTTCAGCTATTCTTTGTTTATTTGTAACATTCGCTTTTTTTCTTACCGTATAAGGTAAATCAACGTTAACACTTTCATTGATAATGGCTCCGCCATATGTCTTTTTGGCAAAGCCTTCTTTTTCAAGTTTTTCTAAATCTCTACGTATGGTCTCTTCTGTCACATCAAATAAAGTACTTAAATCGTTAACAACCACACGGCTCTCTTTTTGTAAAATGGATAATATTTTATTTCTTCTCTCAATTGCTAGCATAGTAAGTTCCCCTCTGTACATTTATTTCAAATAGACAATTCATTATATAGTTCATATATTTGCTTAATTTTGCAACATCTATTTTCCATATTATAATATACTTTTAGCAAGTTTACTATCAGGATTTGCGATTATTGCTGAATCTAATAGCATTGAACCTTCTCCTACAGTCTTTTTAGCCTTTTCTATAGCTGCCTCAACTGCTGCGATTTCTCCAGTAAGCATCATATAGGATTTACCACACATGCCCCTGGCTATTCTAAGTTCAATTAATTCTACTTCAGCTGTTTTAGCGGCTTCGTCTGCTGCTACTATAATGGAGGCAACAGAGAAAGTCTCAAGTACACCTAGTGCCTGCATCTTCTCAATTTGAGTCGCGCCGTAAATTGCTGAAAATATTGATTCGTGAGGGTTACCTAAAATAAAACTGTCAATCAGATGTTCACTATATCTGGTTCTGGCAATTTCAATACAGGCATTAACCGCACTTAAATCCCCTTTTAGTAAAAATATATATTTGCCGGGACATACTGTCTGGGCCTCAATGATTTCTACCTGAGCAGTTTTTAACATGGTATCTGCAGCTAATAATCCTGTTGATACTGTTTTATATTCTACCATTCCAATTGCCTTACTCATAAGTTACATC
>DALYNO010000379.1:0-4246 GCA_031975295.1 Anaerocolumna sp.
ACATGTGCAGAATCTTTTCTTTTATATCTCCATCTAAAATTGGACAAGCAAGTTCTACCCTTCTTACCATATTTCGAGTCATCATATCTGCTGAACCAATATAAACTCTTGTGTCTTTTCCAGTACCAAAGCAATAGATTCTAGAATGCTCTAAAAACCTACCAACAATGCTGATTACACTTATGTTTTCACTTTTACCTGGTATACCTGGCAATAAACAACAGATACCACGAATGTATAGATTCACTTGTACGCCAGCATTCGAAGCTTCTGAGAGTTTTTTGATTATATCTTTATCTGTCAAAGAATTTGTTTTAATTGTAATTCCACAAGGTTCCATTCGTCTGGCTTTTTCTATTTCCCAGTCCATTAATGCTAATAGATTGTTTTTTAAATAATAAGGTGCTATAAACAACTCGTTATAATTACCTTTAAGATTGGAAATTGACATATTTTTAAAAAATTCATTCGCGTCCTGTCCTATTACCTTATTGGCTGTCATTAAACATAGGTCTGTATACAGTTTCGCTGTCTTCTCGTTATAATTTCCAGTACCAATTTGAGTAATATACTGAATCTTATTTCTATCACGCCTTGTAATCAAACATATTTTAGAGTGAACCTTATACCCTTCAAATCCATAATTCACAATACAACCAGCCTCTTCTAGTCTTTCAGCCCATTCAATATTATTCTTTTCGTCAAATCTTGCCTTAAGTTCCATAAGTACTATAACTTCTTTATGGTTTTCAGCTGCGGTACATAAGAAATCAATAATACGAGAGTTTTTGGACAATCGATATATGGTAATTTTAATTGAGATGACGCAGGGATCTGAAGCACTATCTTTTAATAAGGACAGAAAGGGTTCCATGTTTTCATAGGGAAATGACAAAAGCATATCTTTACGTTTAATTCTCTCCGTGATACTTTCTTCCCCGGCATGATATTTATCAGCGGGTGGCAAATATCCAGGATAACTTAATTGTTTCATTGTTAAGGGGGGTATATGCTCTGGTAATTCGTAGACATAATCCATAACTAGGGGCGAATCACATCGATAAATTTGTTCTTTTGATAAATGAAGCTTATTCTGTAAAAAAACACTAAGAATTTTACTCATATGTCCACTTATTTCAAGTCTTACCGGTGATAGTCTTTCTCTTTTTTTCAGTACTTTTTTCATACTTTCTCTGAAATCATCATCCATATCAAATATTTCATCCTCAGGGGTTATATCTGCATTTCTAGTTACAGATATCATACAGCAGGATTCTATTTTGTAGGAGTTAAAAATATCTTTACTATAATGTGCAATGATTTCCTGAGTAAGTATATAGTTTGCCTGACCACCAGGTAAGGGTATAAAAGTAGGAAGAATCTGAGATATAGGTATTAAACCAAACTTAGTATCTTCACCAGAAAACTCACAAATGAAATACATAGCTTTATTACTAAGATGGGGAAAAGGATGTCTGGAATCTATAATCTGCGGTGACAATAAGGGGGCAATTTCTCCTATATAATACTTTTCTACATATTTTTTATGGCTTTTATCCAATTCTTTCAGGGTTAAATTACACACCCCATACTTTTTTAGCTTCTCATTCACAGAATGAAATACCTTATCTTTTTTCTCATATAAAGGAATGGTTGCCTCATATACTTTCTCTAATTGCTGTTTTGGCGTCATTCCAGTTTTACCATCTGTAATATGCTCCAATAGGCTTAAATCATTCAAACTGCCTACGCGTATCATGTAGAACTCATCTAGATTACTGGTGAAGATTGCAATAAATTTAAGTCTTTCATATAGAGGCACTGTTATATCCTCTGCTTCTGCTAATACTCGTTCATTAAATCTTAACCAGGATAATTCTCTATTTTGCATAAATACATAATCTGATTTATTTACTGGGTTATTCATTCTAATCTCCATGCATAACGTAAGCTTACCTGGATTCTTATCAATCTAACTTCCGCCTGATAAACTTCTAGTTAGTATAGGTAGGTTTATGCTTTATTTAAAATCTTTTCATACAAATATCCTTCTCTAATGCCATATTTACTCACTGTTACTTCTTCACATTTAAAGTAGTCAGCTATCGTATCTAGTATTAATATACCTGGGATAATCGTATGGATTCTATCAGGTATGGTTTGAAGAACTGGCTTTAGTGTTTTTCTATGACTATTATTGATTTCTTTAAGTATTTCTTTTGCTTCAGAGATTTTAAATACTCTATCACCCATCGAGGAAGGCTTACCTTCTTTAAACATATGATAACTTAATTTTGCTGTAGCCCGCATGGTTCCACCAACTCCACAAATATTGGGATAAGTATCTTTTTTTATATTGAATTGTTTTAATTGAGCTAATGTATATGCAATGATTTCTTCTCTTTCCTGAGGTTTGGGTATAACTTTTTTTACGAATTTTACATAGGTATTGAGGGAGCCTATTGGCATACTGGCTGCAAAAACTATTTCTCTATTCTTATAGCCCACCAATTCTGTACTGCCTCCGCCTATATCAATTAATAAGCCAGTATCATAATTTACAACTCTAGTTGCACCTTTAAAGTCAAGCACAGCTTCTTCTTCACCTGACAATAGTTCAATACTGTACCCAGTCTCTTCTTTCATGATTTCCAAAACTTCTTTTGAATTATTTATATTTCTTAAGGAAGCTGTTGCAAATATATGAACATCCTTTTTATCAATATTAAAATTTTTAAGTACCTGATCATATTCCAGCAATACATCACAAGCCCTAAGTATACCTTTGTCGCTTAATTTATCATTGATAATATAGTTAACTAGGCCTGCCATGGTTTTCTTTTCATAAAAGGATGTGACTTTATCTTCTTTATTCTCATAAATACAAAGTCTTATAGTATTTGAACCAAGATCCACTACGGTATAGAGCATGTAATTCCTCCTAATAGGCTGATTTTAAAGTAATAAACCATTATAATACCCTATTATAAAAAATGTATTATAATTTGTTTATGTAAGACTCACTAATATTGTATTTCACCAAAAATTTAAATATCGTCTTTTAGAACCTCATATCCCCTTGTTAGAACTTCTCTTTTTATATAGCGAAAGGTTGCTGCTTCTCCTTTTAGACTTAACATAGTGAGCAGTTTCTCTAACAGTCTTTTTGTCTCTGGATGTATGATATAGGCTTCTTTTGATACATTAAAATAATGAATGGAGTCACTGTCCTGATATTTTTCTTTATTATAATTCTTACTTGCAGCAATACGGTCACAGCACATTTCCACTACATATTTCACCGGCATTTTCATCCCAGTCATAGGTTCACCTCGTTTTGTGCTGTAATCAATCCAGTATTCCAGATGATGTTTATTTCTACCTTTGTGATGTAGCCAGGCAAGACTATACCCATTTAGCTGTCTTTCTATGTTATTAGGACTTTGATCTCCCTGATAGTACTTAGCACCAACTCTAAATTCTGTTAGTGTATATTTAGACAGGTCATGAAGTATACCCTGTTTATATAAACCCACTCTAAAACAGTACTTCATGACCAGCCATTTATGATGATTAATTGTTTTGAAATGTAGCCACGCTTTCATTATTACACCTTTTGCTTCTCCCATTGATTTGCAAATGGAAGATTGCCTTACTGCCACAAATAAATAGTTGAAAGAATTATTGTGTGGCATTTCCTTCTCATTAAATTTTCCCTCAACTTAAGTTCATTTCTTATTATCCTATTTCATGATTCATTAGTCAAGCAAGGGAACATTAATTCATTTCCAGATTTAGGGTCCACTTCTATTATTTATTTATCATTTTCAGTATGGTTTAATTCTTCCGAGAATTCCGTTGAAAATCTATCTGATAGATTAATACTATGATTAGTACTGCTGCCTTTTTTAAATCTTATAGTAGCAATACCCTTTATTATGGTATAACACAGTGTATAAAATATAATCATTCCGATACCCGCTATAAGTCCTACACCTTGTCCACTTATAAAAGGCATACTTATAATTGCTCCTATTAATAGAATAAGGGTAAAAAGTGAGGAATAGGGAACCCCTCTAAGCTTAAGTTTGTCTTCTGGTTTACCATTTTTATTACGAAACTTTATATGGGTTGCCATAATAATTACATAGGTAAAGAGTATTGCAAAGCCGCCAGAACTAATTAAAAATAAATATATTCTTGGTAATAAAATACCAAGCCCTAATCCAAGAAGCATAGCAAAGCC
>DALYNO010000380.1:0-4235 GCA_031975295.1 Anaerocolumna sp.
GTCTTAAACGATTACTAAAGTCCATAAAATATCCTCCTATTAGAAATCTTCGCTTATCAATGAGAACAGTATGTAATAATTATATATCAATTGTAAATAAAGTGTCAATAAAAAAGTATAAAATAGAACTATTTATTAAATATTGTCCATAAAATTTAAACAAATCAAATAATAAGAATAATAACAAGAATGGCTATTATATTTGTGCAAATAAAAAAAATGAAAAATAATCCATCCATATATATTAATTTTTTCATACATTATTGCAAATAATAATTCTATTTAAATCGTAAATAAGTCAATAAAGAAGAAAAATTTTATTATTCATGTAGGAGAGCTTAGCATGTATTTTGTTAAGTTATAAACATAGAAAACAAACAAAAGGATAAAATATATAGGAAAAGAGGATTACTATGTTAAAGAATAAGGACATGTATATAGATTATAAAAAAAGTAAAAGAGTAGACCATCAAAGGCGAGGAAATAAATCATGGAAAAAATATATGCTGGTAATTGGCTTAATACTGACGTTATTTGCTTTTTTAGGGGGAGGTTACTTAATAGTACAAGGTAAATTCCCAATCACTTTATCAGATATTTCATTTAAATTAAAGAATAAAGCAGATATAGATATTAGTGAAGATAAATCCAATCTAAATCTCCTTAAACACCAATACGCAGAAGATGGATTAACAGAAGATTAATATAGTATAGTTAGGAAAAAGTGGTAAAATAATGACGATTTTACTACTTTTTTTTATTTTTTATAAACTTATTACGAATAAAATAGTAAAAAATTAGAAAATCTTAATTTGACCTTAGGAATATTTTGGTTCATAATAAGATAAATTAAAAAATATTTATATTAATTGCAAGATTAAAAAAAAATGAGTGTATATATAAAAGAGTATGTAGGAAGGAGGCTTATAACTTGAAGGATGAAGCAATCATAGACCTTATATATGAGAAAAATGAAATTGGTCTATTGAAATTAGCTGACAAATACGAAAAGTTGTTAGTCCATATAGCTGCTACAATACTAGGCAGCCGTTCCAGAGATATAGAAGAATGCGTAAATGATACTTATTTAAAAGTATGGAAACATATAGAACGATATGATATGGAGAAAGCTTCCTTAAAAACCTATCTCAAAGTAATTGTCAGAAATACTGCGATTAATAAACTCAGAGATTTAAGTAAGAGAGAGGAAAAGGAACATCCTGAAGATATATCCGATATTGCTAAATATTATATTGATCAAAATCAGAGTGTAGAAAGGCAGGTGTTTCGCAAAGAAAGTCTTCAGCTTTTAAATCAGGTCATTGGTAACTTAAATAAAAAAGACCACGAATTAGTTATTCGCAAATATTTTTATCTCCAATCCTCCAAAGACATTGCAGCAGCTATGAAGATGACAGTAACAGCAGTGGATAGCAGGCTTTCAAGATTAAGAAATAAAATGAAACTAGAATTTGATAAGATGCAATAGCCAAATATCTTAGCGTTTAATAGGCGTTTTGGGCTGAAGGGAGCGTACTATGAATGAATATTTACTGATTAATATGCTAAGTGAAATAAGTCCTGAATTATTAGAAGATAATTATATGGAAAAAGACTTGAAAAAAAAGGAGGCTCCATTTTGGAAAAGAGTTTTCTCCTTTTTAAAAGGCAGAGATGAGGCAAAAGACTTTATAGAGCCTTTTACCATAACAAATACGGATGAAGCGTATCAGGAACATGCGGATGTGATTCTTACAGAAATTGATAATGAAGATGAGTATACAGTGCAGGAAGAAGACTTCCAACCAAGGAATTTCTCCATTACTGTATTTAAAAAAAGGATAAATAAATTCTTCACTATTCTATCAGGAATTATAGCTTCCCTAATATTTATAATTGGTATCATCATATTTCTAATTAGAAAAATCAGAAATTTAAAACAAGGAAAAGTACAAATAAGTTTTTAATGAAACGAAACTAAGAGCACATGAAGGAGAATATTATGTTAGAAAAAATTAAAAAAATTATTAGCGAACAGTTATCAGTTGAGGAAAGTCAAATCACTAGTGGTGCAGCATTCAAAGAAGATTTAGGAGCAGATTCTCTTGACTTATTTGAACTTGTAATGGCTTTGGAAGAAGAATTCGAAGTTGAAATTCCAACAGATGATCTTAATAGCATCTTAACAGTTGAAGATGTTATGAATTATTTAAAAGACAAAGGTATCGAATAATTTTAAGAAGGTGTGTCATGAAGACTAGTATATGTGATTTGTTAAAGATTGAATACCCTATCATACAGGGTGGAATGGCTTGGGTAGCAGAGAGCAATCTGGCTGCAGCTGTTTCCAATGCAGGAGGCCTGGGCATTATTGCAGCAGGCAGTGCCCCTGGTGAAGTAGTAAGAAAACAGATACAAAATGCCAAGAAGTTAACAGATAAACCTTTTGGTGTTAATATAATGCTCTTAAGCCCAAATGCAGCTGAAGTAGCTAAGGTGTTAGTGGAAGAAAAAGTACCTGTTGTTACTACTGGGGCAGGAAATCCAGAAAGCTTCATACCAATGTGGAAAGAAGCGGGTATGATTATTATTCCGGTTGTAGCATCTGTTGCCATGGCAAAACGTATGGAGAGAATTGGTGCCGATGCAATTATTGGTGAAGGCTGTGAAGCTGGAGGGCATATTGGAGAATTAACCACCATGGCTTTAATTCCTCAGTTAGTGGATGCAGTTAGCATTCCAGTTATAGCAGCGGGTGGAATTGGCGATGGCAGAGGATTTGCAGCAGTCTTAATGCTTGGAGCAAAAGGCGGTCAAATCGGCACAAGATTTGTTGTGTCTCATGAATCCATTGTTCATGACAATTATAAGAAAAGAATTATAGCATCAAAAGATATCGACTCTCAGGTAACTGGAAGATCAACAGGGCATCCTGTTCGTTCTATTCGTAATCAGATGACCAGAAATTACTTGAAATTAGAACAGGAAGGAAAAAGTTTTGAAGAGTTAGAACTTCTAACATTAGGTTCTCTTCGTAATGCAGTTGTAGAAGGAGATATTGTAAATGGTTCTGTAATGGCGGGACAGATTGCAGGTCTTATTTCCAAAGAGCAATCCTGCAAAGATATTATAGAAGAAATTGTGAATGAGGCAGAAGTTCTTATTTCTAATTTGAAGTTTTAGGAGAATAAACATATGGGCAAAATAGCATTTATTTTTCCAGGGCAAGGCGCTCAGTACATTGGCATGGGAAAAGATTTTTATGAAGAATTTGAGTCTGTTAGGGACATTTTTGATACTGCTAGCAATATCTTGAAAATAGATATGAAGGAACTTATATTTGAAGAAAATGACCGACTAAATCAGACAGAATATACCCAGCCGGCTATGGTTACTACCTGCATGGCTATATTAAGCTACATAAAAAGCCTGGGATATACAGCAGATATATATGCTGGTTTAAGCTTGGGTGAGTATATGGCAGTCATTGGAAGTGGCATACTTGATTTTAGTGAGACCCTTCAGATTGTAAGGCAAAGGGGTATCCTTATGGATAACGCTGTACCTGCAGGGATAGGTGCTATGTCAGCTGTTCTAGGACTTGACAAAGAAGTGATAGAACATGTATGTGAAAGTGTAGAAGGCATTGTGTCAATTGCCAACTATAATTGCCCCGGTCAGATTGTAATTACAGGTGAAAAAGCTGCAGTTTTAGAAGCATCAGAAAAACTTAAGGAACAAGGAGCTAAAAGAGTATTGCCTCTTAATGTTAGCGGACCGTTTCATTCACTTATGTTACAGGAAGCTGGAAATAAACTGTACCAAATTCTTGATAGTGCTTCCATCAATACTCCAACAGCCGGATATATTTCAAATGTTACAGCTGGCCTTGTAACAGATCAAGTACAAATAAAAGAACTTTTAGCGAAACAAGTGTATTTTCCCGTTCGTTTTTGGCAATGTGTAGAAACCATGATAGAACAGGGTGTGGATACTTTTATAGAAATCGGACCTGGTAAGACTTTATCCGGATTTATAAAGAAAATCGATAAGTCTCTTCATGTAATTAATATTGAGAAAACAGGAGATTTAGAGAAACTTAAGGAGGTTATGCCATGTTAGAAAATAAAGTGGCTCTTGTAACAGGAGGAAGTAGGGGTATAGGTAGGGCAATTGCAATTTCTCTCGCTTCTAACGGTGCTTTTGTTGTGGTTAATTACTGTGGTTCAAAAGAC
>DALYNO010000381.1:0-4234 GCA_031975295.1 Anaerocolumna sp.
TATTGTCTTTTGAACCATCATCTATTAAAATAAATTTATGCTCTATCTTCTGGTCCTGTAAAAATGTGTTAATATAAGAAACCGTGCTTACGATGTGGCTTCCTTCTTCAAAGATTGGTATTACGATCGATAATACTGTAGCAGCCTCTAATCCATTTTGATTTGTAATATTATTTATATTCATTGTATATTACAGTGTCCTTTATAGTAATTTATAATACCATCCATATCCTGATACAGGATAATAGCTCTTTTGTAGGTTTTAGTTCTTCATAGACCTAACTAACACCATTTATTTAAAGTAATTATACTATAATCTTCCAGAAATAGAAAGAAAATCTTCCTCCTATTAAAGTGTTCCAATTTCATAGCGGCTTATTCGTAATTTTAATGCAGCATTTTCTGAAACTATTTCCTCTAACTCTTTATCGCTTAAACCGGCTGCAGCTTCATTGGCTTTTAAAAGTATTTCAGAATCATCATAAATATTCCCTATCTTAAATTCCATTTCACCACTTTGCCTTATACCAAACATATCTCCGGGACCTCTAAGCTTTAAATCTTCTCCAGCTATATAAAAACCATCATTTGAATTATTTAGAATTTCAAGTCTTTTTTTTGTATCCTTTCCCTTAGTTCCACAAACTAAGATACAAAAGGATTGATGTTCTCCTCTTCCCACTCGACCTCTAAGCTGATGTAATTGTGCAAGTCCAAACCTCTCTGCATTTTCTATCATCATAACCGTTGCATTAGGCACATTAACCCCAACTTCCACTACCGTAGTAGAGATGAGCACTTTTATTTCGCCTTTCGAAAATCGCTCCATTATATCATTTTTTTCTTTCGGTTTCATTTTACCATGAAGGAATTCAACGGTTATATCATAAGGCAGTGACTCTTTAATCTTTTCTGTATACTCCATTACATTTTCAGCTTCAATGGTCTCACTTTCTTCTACCATAGGACAGATAACGTAAGCTTGTCTTCCTTTTGTCACCTCACCTGTTATAAATCGATAGGCGGTTTGTCTATAGGTAGTATCCACTACGCAATTTTTAATGGGAAGCCGGTTTGCCGGCAGCTCATCTAGTACAGAGATATCCAGATCACCATACAGAATAATAGCAAGTGTACGTGGAATGGGCGTTGCACTCATAACAAGTACATGAGGATGCATACCTTTATTAGATAATTCTTCTCTTTGTCTTACGCCAAATCGGTGCTGTTCATCTGTAATCGCTAGAGCTAAATTGGCATATTCTACTTTTTCTTGAATTAGAGCATGTGTTCCAATAATAATGTCTACTTCATGATTTTTAATCTTTTCATAGGCTTTTCGTTTCTCAGCCGCTGTCATAGAACCTACCAATAATAATATGTTGAGATTATATGTCTTAAATAAACTAGAGATGGATTCATAATGCTGACCAGCCAATACTTCGGTGGGCACCATAAGACTTGCCTGATAACCATTTAAAGCAGTCATAAGAAGAGCTAAGGCAGCTAAAATAGTTTTACCTGAACCCACATCTCCCTGAATCAAACGATTCATAGAGACATGTCCACTCAAATCTTTTTCAATCTCCGCCCACACCTTATTCTGACCATTTGTAAGTTTATAGGGTAGTTTAGCAATAAATTCTGCAATTTGAGGAGTTTGATTCAAATGAAACCCATTCAACCACTGACTTTTTTTCTCCTTAAGAGTTTTAAGCGCCAACGTAAATTGAAAAAATTCATCAAAAGCCAATCTTTTTCTAGCCGCTTTCATATTCTCCATACCTTTAGGGAAATGTATTTCCTGTAAGGCATTTTTATAATTCATAAGGTCATATTCCTTGACTATTCTTTTGATTAAATAATCTTTGGGAAATACCATATTTTCAAACACATTCTTTACTGCTTTTTGTATGGCATTGTTTGTCAAACCAAATGTTAAATCATATACCGGCTGCATGATGTTCATTTTCAGCCCATACTCTTCCCTTGTATAGATATTAGGCTGTTCCATTACAAGGATTCCATTCTTAAAGGCTACTTTCCCTCTAAAGATATAATGATAGCCTATATGTAATTTATTCTTTAAATAGGGCATATTGTACCAGTTCAGGCAAAGAGTGCCGGTAGAATCCTTCACATGGCATACAATGATATTTAAATTTCTAACTTTTTTTGCAGTGGCAGAGGAAACCAAGGAAGCCTCAATTGACACTTTCATACCCTCCTGCACCTCAGCTACAGGTATTGGTGTTTCAAAAGTATCGTAATTTCTTGGATAGTGATATATCAAGTCCCAAATGGTATAAATCCCCAGCTTATTCATATCATTTCTGGTTTTTTCACCAACTCCCTTTATTACACTTACGCTGTCTGTTAGCTGCATACTAAATTCCTTTCTGTGATACATAATTCCTATAACCATTTGTATAGCTTTTAAAATATAACTGCAGAACCCATGTTTAATAAAAAGGTTCTTCAATCTTCTGAAGAACCTTTTCACGTCTATACTTTATTCAACTGAAAGGACATAATAATAAATTGGTTGGCCGCCAGGATGTACTTCTACATCTAAGTCAGGATATTCCCCACTGATACGATCAGCTAAAGCACCAGCAATATCCTCCGTGATTTCAGCACCATAATAAAGACTGATTAATTCTGAATTTTCATCTACCAAACCTTTTATTAACTCAAAAGTTGTATCTTCAATCTCAGAGCCTACAGAAATTATAGTCTTATCATCAAGTCCCATAATATTTCCTTGTTTAATTTCCTTACCATCAATATTGGTATCTCTAACTGCGTAGGTAACCTGACCACTCTTTACCTTTTTCATTTCTTCAGTCATTCTAACTTCATTCTCTTTTGCACTTTTATCATGAACGAAATTAATTATGGCAGTAATACCTTGAGGTACTGTTCTAGATGGTATAACTACGATTTCTTTATCTTCTGTTAAATCTTTAGCCTGGTTGGCTGCTAAGATAATATTACTGTTGTTAGGGAGAATAAAAATAGTATCAGCATTTACTTTGTCAATTGCATTTAGCATATCCTCAGTGCTTGGATTCATAGTCTGACCACCAGCTATGATATAGTCTACTCCAAGGCCCTTAAAGATTTCATTAATACCTTCACCGATAGAGACAGAGATGAAACCAACTTCTTTTCTAGGCTGCGTGTCTACTTTAGTCTCTTCTTTCGCTTCTTCTTTTTGATGTCTTTCATCGGCTTGTGTTTTTGCAAGTCTTTCTGCATCTTTTATAAGCTTTTCTGTGTGTTCTTCTCTCATGTTGTCTATCTTCATTTTTGTAAGAGAACCATAAGTTAAAGCTCTTTGAATTGCCAATCCCGGATCATTTGTATGTACATGAACCTTGACAACTTCATCATCAGATACAACTACCAAAGAATCACCAATTGATTCTAAATAGCTTTTAAAAGCAACATCTGTTTCTTCTGAATATTCTTTATCCAAAATAATAATAAATTCAGTACAATATCCAAATTTAATGTCTGCTGCATCTACCGCTTCTAAGTTAATATTAACTTCTGGACGACTAACTGTTACATCTTTTTCAAAATTAACTTCTTTACCAAGTAAGGCATCATATGCACCTTTTATGATTTCAAGTAATCCCTGCCCGCCAGAGTCAACAACTCCTGCTTCTTTTAAAACAGGTAACAGTTCTGGTGTATGAGCAAGAACCTCTTCCATATGTTTTAAAACTTCGGCACCAAAATAAACGAGATCATCTGTCTGAGATACTAATTCAGCAGCTTTTTCAGCTCCGCCTCTTGCTACTGTAAGAATTGTACCTTCTTTAGGCTTCATAACCGCTTTGTATGCAGTCTCAACAGCTTTTTGAAAAGCATTTGCTAAAATTGTTACATTAATTTCAGTAAAGTCCTTGATTTCCTTCGTAAATCCTCTAAATAACTGTGATAATATAACACCAGAATTACCTCTAGCACCACGCAAAGATCCACTGGATATAGCCTTAGCAAGACCTTCAATAGTTGGATTCTCCATTTGACTAACTTCTTTTGCTGCTGCCATGATTGTTAAGGTCATATTTGTACCTGTATCACCATCTGGTACAGGGAAAACATTTAATTCATTAATATATTCTTTCTTACTTTCAATGCTTTTTGCCCCCGCTAAAAACATCTTCTGAAGAGTCAAAGCATCTATTGTCTTTATAACCACAAGTTTATTCCTCCTTAATTC
>DALYNO010000382.1:0-4232 GCA_031975295.1 Anaerocolumna sp.
AAATCTAATGAATTATACCCTTTTCATATACATAATATTTGATATAATAAGTAAGTAATGAAATTTAATTCGGAGGTTTTACCAATGAAGTCAGATATTAGTATTGCCCAAGAGGCAAAGCTTTCCCACATTAAGGATGTTGCTGCTAAACTGAATATAACAGAGGACGACTTGGAGTTTTATGGTAAGTATAAAGCAAAATTTTCAGATGAATTATGGGATAAAATAAAAGATAATAATGATGGTAAATTAGTTTTAGTAACAGCGATTAATCCTACACCTGCAGGAGAAGGAAAAACGACTACAACAGTAGGCCTTGGACAAGCGCTTGGTCTGATGGACAGAAATGCTGTAATAGCATTGCGAGAACCATCGCTAGGGCCTTGTTTTGGAATAAAAGGTGGAGCTGCAGGGGGTGGTTATGCGCAAGTTGTACCCATGGAAGATTTAAATCTTCATTTTACAGGAGATTTTCATGCTATAACTTCTGCTAATAATTTACTTGCTGCCCTGATGGATAATCACATTCATCAAGGGAATGCACTGCATATTGACCCTAATCAAATCGTTTGGAAGCGTTGTTTGGATATGAATGACAGAACCCTCCGTAATATTGTAATAGGAATGGGTAAAAAAACAGATGGAGTTGTAAGAGAAGATCACTTTATCATAACCGTAGCCTCAGAAATAATGGCTATATTCTGCCTTGCTAATGATATGAAGGATCTTAAGAATAGACTTGGTAAAATTATAGTAGCATACACCTATGAAGGTGCACCGGTAACAGCAGGTGAATTAAACGCTGTTGGTGCTATGGCAGCATTGTTAAAAGATGCTTTAAAACCTAACTTAATTCAAACCTTAGAGAATACTCCTGCCATAATTCATGGTGGGCCATTTGCAAATATTGCTCATGGCTGTAATAGTGTAAGAGCTACGAAGACAGCCTTAAAGTTAGCAGATATTGTTGTAACGGAAGCTGGTTTTGGTGCAGATTTAGGAGCTGAAAAATTCTTTGATATTAAATGTCAAAGTGCTGGTTTAAAGCCTGATGCAGTAGTCTTAGTAGCAACAGTACGTGCTTTAAAATACAATGGCGGTATTAATAAACAGAATTTATCTGAGGAAAACTTATCGGCGCTTGCTGCTGGAATTGTTAATTTAGAAAAGCATATAGAAAATCTGCATAAGTATAAAGTACCAGTAGTTGTTACCTTGAATCGTTTTGTATCAGATACGGAAGCTGAACTTAAATTCGTGAAAGAGTTTTGTGAAAAGAAAGGCTGTGAATTTGCTTTATCAGAAGTGTGGGAAAAAGGTGGAGCAGGCGGTGTTTCTTTGGCAGAAAAAGTGATTCAGGTACTTGAGAAAAGGGAAAGTAATTTTGAACCTCTATACCCCCTTAAATTGTCAATCAAAGAGAAAATTGAGACGATTGCGAAAGAAATATACGGTGCTAAAACAGTAACCTATGACCCAAGTGTAGATAAAACAATTGCACGAATTGAAGAATTAGGTTATGGTATTGTCCCTGTCTGTATGGCTAAGAATCAGTATTCCTTATCAGATGACCCTAGTAAGCTGGGCAGACCAGAAGGATTTAATATTCACATTAGAGAGGTATATCTATCCGCAGGTGCTGGTTTTGTTGTGGCAATTACTGGAACGGTAATGACAATGCCCGGACTACCTAAAGTGCCAGCAGCTTTTGGTATAGATGTAAACGAAGAAGGTATCATTACAGGCTTGTTTTAATGAATGAAGCACTCATTCGCATTCTTTTATAAACAATATATTTGCTATTTTATGTCAATATTTCCTCCCTGTATGCGTATACTTAACTATACAGATTATTAAGGGAGGAAATATGAGATTTGTTAAATTAAACTTTGAATATTCACCTGATGTTACTGTTATAAATCAGGAACAGTTTGATGTACATATGAAATTATACGAAGGATACATAAATAAAATGAATGAGATAGATGGGCTATTAGCAGACAGTTCGAATCTTGAATTAGATAAAGCCAATGCTACCTACAGTAAGTTTAGAGGGATAAAAAGAGGTGAAACCTATGCCCTGGATGGAGTAATTTTACATGAATTCTATTTTGAAAACATAGGTTCTACAAATAATACACCTTCCCCTGATATTAGACGATTTCTATCTAAAGATTATGGAGATTTTGATAATTGGCAGGATCATTTTGTGGCTACTGCAAAGGCAAGCAGAGGGTGGGTAATTCTGTGTTATGATCCAAGGTCGGATATGTTTAGAAATATAAGTTTAGATAGTCATGACATGGGTAATATCTGTATGTCCATACCACTCTTGGTTTTGGATATGTATGAGCACGCATATTTCTTACAATATGCCGATGATAAAAATGCTTATATTAATAATTTCATGAAGAATATAGACTGGCAGGTAGTTGGAGAGAGAATGGAAATATTGCAATAGTAATCTGAAAAACTACGGGATAACTTAGAAATCTAAGATCCCGTAGTTTTATAATAGGATATGGATCACATAGTATATTACTGCCTTTTAAATGCTTGTTCACAATAAATACATCGATAGACGCCTTTCGTGGCATCTGTTAATTTAAAACGATGTGGAAGTTCTCGTTCTATGGAAGTAACACATCTTGGATTTTTACATTTAATAATCCCTGCTACTTGAGTGGGAAGTTTTAAATTTCTTTTCTGCGAGATAACGCCATCTTTAATGACATTAACTGTAATGTTACGATCAAGGACACCAAGTATATCCAAATCAATATCTAATAGGCTGTCAATTTTAATGATATCTTTTTTACCCATTTTATTGCTCTTGGCATTTTTAATGATAGCTACACTACAATCTAACTTTTCTAAATTTAAATAGGAATAAATCTTCATGGCTCCACCAGCTTCAATATGGTCTATCACAATACCTTCATTTAATCCGCCTATGTTTAACATTTTTACACCTCCTCCAATAATCTCATGATTAATGCCATTCGTACATAAACACCGAATTCAGCCTGCTTAAAGTAAACAGCCCGTGGATCATTATCCACTTCAGCGGCTATTTCATTTACTCTTGGTAAGGGATGAAGCACTAACATATCATCTTTGGCATATCTCATTTTTTTGGCATCCAGTATAAAAGAATCTTTTAATCGGATATAGTCTTCTTCGTTAAAGAAACGTTCCTTTTGCACCCTAGTCATATAGAGCAAATCTAGTTCTGGCATAACATCTTCTAATACTTTCACTTCTTCATATGGAATGTTGTAATTATCTAAAACTTCTTCTCTTAAGTAAGTTGGAATTTTTAATTCCTCTGGTGAAATAAGTACAAACTTAATATTTTCATATCTCACAAAAGCATTAATAAGAGAATGTACTGTCCTGCCAAACTTTAAATCACCGCAAAAACCCACAGTCAGATTATCTAATCTGCCTTTTAGATTCTTAATGGTTAATAAATCGGTTAATGTTTGAGTGGGATGATTATGACCGCCGTCACCAGCGTTGATAACAGGAATTGAAGAATAATTAGAAGCCACTAGGGGAGCGCCCTCTTTGGGATGCCTCATGGCACAGATATCAGCATAACTGGATATAACACGAATAGTATCTGCAATACTTTCACCTTTTGATGCGGAGGAAGAATCAGCTGAAGAAAAACCTAAAACACTGCCGCCTAGATTTAACATGGCCGCCTCAAAACTTAGTCGGGTTCTTGTACTTGGTTCATAAAACAAAGTAGCTAATTTTTTGCCCTGACATACATGATCATACTTTTTGGGATCTTTTATGATTTCTCCCGCTAAATTTAGAATGTCATCTAATTCTGTAACAGATAAGTCAAGTGGACTAATAAGATGTCGCATAAGCACCTCCAATTTTTATTTTCAACTGCATATTATACTATAGAGGTGGTAGGAAAACAAGGAGAATTTTATAATTCATTTATTAGAAGTATAGATGCTATTTATTAGGTAAAATAATTTAAGCCTTGGAAGGAGTTAAATTAGGAAAATCCATTGACAGTTTATCCAGTAATTACTAAAATATATAATATGTAGTGTGAACCAATGTATAAAATCCATTGGGTTTACACATAATACATATAATCTTGATATTAGGAGGAATTGATATGAAATCTGTAGTAGATCCAGATCTTTGTATTTCATGTGAACTTTGTACAAATCTATGTCCAGAAGTGTATAGTATGGGAGATG
>DALYNO010000383.1:0-4205 GCA_031975295.1 Anaerocolumna sp.
TATTTATGAATTATGGTTATTTTGATGAACGAAACAAGGAATATGTAATTACTAGGCCGGACACACCTGCTCCCTGGGCTAATTATTTGGGCTCACCGGAGTATGGTGCAGTAATATCTAATAATCCCGGTGGATACAGCTTTGTAAAAAGTGGAGCTAACGGTAGAATATTAAGATATCAGTTTAACAGCGAAGATAAACCGGGCAGGTATATTTACTTAAGAGATGATGATACCAGTGATTTTTGGTCAGCTTCCTGGCAGCCGGTTGGTAAAGACTTAAAGGAGTATGAAAGTGAATGCCACCATGGTACTGCATATACGAAATTAATTGCTAGATATGCTGGTATTGAGTCTGAAGCACTTTATTATGTACCTCTAAATAAAACCTATGAGGTATGGAGATTAAAAGTAACGAATAACACGGATAGAGTAAGAAATATTTCAACATTCGGATATGCAGAGTTTACCAACGATAGTAATTATGAGCAGGATCAGATTAATCTCCAATATACTTTATTTATTACAAGAACGTATTTTAAAGGGAATAAGATTCTTCAAACTATTAATGAAAATACTGGAAAAAATGCGGAAGGCACAAACCACAAGGAGCGCTTTTTCGGATCAGTGGGTGCCCAAATTACATCTTATAATGGGGATAAGGATGCTTTTCTTGGCCGTTACAGAGGATATGGTAATCCCAAAGCAGTAGCGGAGGGGAAATGCGACAATATCCTGAATTATAATACCAATGGCTGTGGGGCCCTACATTCTAGTCTTACACTTATGCCTGGTGAAACGAAGGAAGTCGTTTATGTACTAGGTGCTTATAATGATAAAGAATCTGACCAGATTCTAAAAGTATATGAAAATAGTAGTGTTGTGGATATGGAACTTGCAGAATTAATTCATTACTGGCATGGAAAGCTTGGTAACTTCCAAGTTAACACACCTAGTGAGAACTTTAACAGTATGATTAATACCTGGAATGCTTATCAGTGCTTTATTACTTTTATATGGTCAAGAGCAGCATCCTTTGTATACTGTGGACTAAGAAACGGATATGGCTATCGTGATACGGTACAAGATATACAAGGTATCATTCATTTAGACCCGGAAGCGGCAGGGGATAAAATAAGATTTATGTTATCTGCACAGGTAGACAATGGAGGTGGACTTCCTCTTGTTAAGTTTAATCACAATGCAGGACATGAAGACACTCCGGATGATCCTTCCTATGTACAGGCTACTGGTCATCCGGCATACCGTGCAGATGATGCTTTATGGTTATTCCCTACAGTACTAAAATATATGGCGGAATCAGGGAATAAAGGATTCTTAGATGAAGTGATTCCTTACGCTAATGGTGGTGAAGGTACGGTATATAATCATTTACAAAGAGCAATTACGTTCTCAATGGAACGTCTAGGTGATAACAATATGCCTGCGGGACTTCATGCCGACTGGAATGATTGTTTAAGACTTGGGAAAAAAGGTGAATCAACATTTGTAGCCCTGCAACTTTATTATGCAATGACAATTCTAAGTGATTTTGCAAAAGAAAAGAAGGATGATGAATATCTCTCCTATTTAAGTAAAGTACAAGGCGAACTTGGAGCTACCATTCAAACCAAGTGTTGGGAAGAAGATAGATATATTAGAGGAATCAAAGAAGATGGGCAGATTATCGGTTCAAAGAAGGATCCGGAAGCAAATATGTGGTTGAATCCACAGTCTTGGGCAGTAATCAGTGGACTTGCTAGTAAAGACCAAGGGGAAAAAGCATTAGAATCTGTGAATAGAGAGTTAAATACACCATATGGGGTAAGAGGTAGGGCTCCCTCGTATGTAGACCACGCATTTGATGGCGCCCTTATGTTATTATTTAACCCTTCCACCAAAGAAAATGGTGGTATATTTTCACAACCCCAAGGATGGATTATACTTGCTGAAGCATTAATGGGACATGGTAACAGGGCTTTTACTTATTTTACGGAAAGTTCTCCTGCAACACAAAATGATAATGCAGATGTTAGAATATTAGAACCTTATGTTCATGGACAGTTTACAGAAGCAGTAGGAAGTCCGTTTGAAGGTCGTTCCCATGTTCACTGGTTAACTGGCACAGCATCAACGGTAATGGTTGGTTGCGTGGAAGGTATTCTTGGAATGAGACCGGACTTAGATGGTTTATTCATTGCACCTGCTATTCCTAGCGACTGGAAGGAATTTACCATGAAAAAAGTTTTCCGTGGTAAAACACTAAATATTAAAGTGGAAAATCCTGATGGCGTGGAAGGCGGCTATAAGGAAATGTATTTAAATGGCGAAAAACTTTCCAAAAACTATATCCTAGCTAGTGATATGAAAGAGACGAATGAAGTACTTCTTAGAATGTAAAGTTAAGACTTCAATAAGTACACTGATATAAATAATAGGTTAAAGCAGGGAAGAACTATATGGTGTTTACTATATAGTTTTTCCTATTTTTGATTAAATGCAAATACATCCGTCGAAGAAATAGCTGTTCTTGCTAACTAATTCTGATTAAAATGCGAATCAATTAGGGTAACATTTCCCTTTTATAAAGTGAATATTTAGTGCTATAATAAGATAAGAGCTGATTTTCCTATAACATTAGCCGTACTTATTAACATGATTAGCAAAATTCTGTTGCGATTCTTCAGTTGTAAGCTATAATTATTATTGTAAAATAAAAATAGAGCCACCTTATAGTGGCACATGGAAACTAGTGTAAGATTTGAAATTGATTGGAAACTCTAGAACAACAAATAGGAATAGTACAGATAGGAGCCGCATATGGAAAAGTTAGACATGCTTTATGAAGGTAAAGCGAAGAAAGTATACAAAACAGAGCAGGAAGATGTATATATTGTTGATTATAAAGACGATGCCACAGCGTTCAATGGACTAAAAAAGGGGACCATAGTTGGAAAAGGCGTTATTAATAATAGAATGTCCAACCATATGTTCAAATTACTAGAAGCAGCAGGCGTACCTACTCATTATATAGAAGAATTAAGTGAAAGAGAAACAGCAGTTAAAAAGGTTGAAATTATTCCACTTGAAGTAATTGTAAGAAATGTTTCCGCCGGTAGCTTTGCCAAAAAGCTTGGAATGGAAGAAGGCATTAAGTTAAAATGCCCTACCCTAGAATTTAGTTATAAAGATGATAGTCTAGGAGATCCAATGATTAATGATTACTATGCCATAGCCATAGGTATTGCTACAAGAGAAGAAATAGACAAAATAACAAAAATGACTTTTACAGTGAATGAAGTTCTGACCAATTATTTTGCAGAGTGTGGAATTGAATTAATTGATTTTAAAATAGAATTTGGCAGATGTAAGAAAGATGTGATATTAGCGGATGAAATATCACCAGATACTTGCAGACTTTGGGATATCAAGACTCGTGAGAAATTGGACAAAGATCGTTTTAGAAGAGATATGGGCAATGTAGAAGATGCTTATAATGAAGTATTAAAGCGTCTTGGATTAGCAAATTAAAAAGGAGGCTGTTACAATAAGCTTTAATAAACTCTAGATTTGAGGTGTAGAACAGCATTTCTGTAAGAGTTATAATGCCTTATTGCAACAGCCTATTATCATATTTTATCTAAGTAAATCAAGTAATAACGAAACAGGATAGCTTATCAAAATACGGATCATATAGGCAATTGTGAAACAGGATAGCCTATGTAGGATTATCAATAGAAAGGAATTTAAATGGAGTATACAAATCAAGTTAGCGACTATATTTCAGATGGAATTCACGAAGAGTGTGGTGTATTTGGTATATATGATTTTGATGGGAAGGATGTAGCTCTGTCTATCTATTATGGTCTCTTTGCCTTACAACATAGAGGTCAGGAGAGCTGTGGAATCGCTGTTAGTGATACCAATGGACCCAAGGGACGTGTAAAATCACATAAGGGTATGGGACTGGTAAATGAGGTATTTACACCAGAATCTTTAGAAGGCCTTCATGGTAATATTGGCGTAGGACATGTAAGGTATTCCACGGCTGGAGCCAGTAATGTTGAAAATACCCAGCCCTTAGTACTAAATTATGTTAAAGGAACCTTGGCATTAGCTCATAACGGTAATTTACTTAATGCCTGGGAGCTAAAGGATGAACTAGCATATACAGGAGCAATCTTCCAAACAACCATTGATTCGGAA
>DALYNO010000384.1:0-4197 GCA_031975295.1 Anaerocolumna sp.
TTTGACCTCATAAGGCTTTATAACTATTTCTAACTGATTATTATTATACTCCATATCACTTACTTTTTCCTCAATCAAATTACATTCCCAGATAGTATGAATATCCATCATTTTATCTAAAGATATGGTTGCTTTTGTAAGAGCATTGTCGCATTCATACATTCGCAGGATTATACCCTCTCCATCTTCCGAAGCCTTAATGGTTTCCAGAATAATATTAGGTTTATTTACAGTAACAAGTGAAGTTGTACTTCCTGGTGTTCCACCATTTACTGCATAAGCTGGTTGATTCAGTTGGTAAGCTTCCCTCACAGTTCCACCTGCTCTAAAGCCTTCTGCGTGAGGATATAATGCATACGTAAAATAATGTTCCTCTTGATCCGTCACCGGATTCGGTTCTATGCCCGACTTAATTAGCGTTATAGCCATATTACCGTCTTTAATGGAATGTCCATATTTACAATCATTTAATAAACTCACCCCATAATGTCCTTCAGATAAATCAATCCATTTTTGACCACAACTTTCAAACCTGGCTTTATCCCAACTGGTATTGGTATGTACCTTTCTGGTTACATTACCAAACTGAATATCAAAGGAAGCCTCATCAGAATGTACGTTAACAGGAAAATGCACTTTTAATAAATGCTGTTGTTCTTTCCAATCTACATAGGTATTAAAATCAATTCTTCTACTCTTTGCATAAAAGTATATCTTTTGTTTTATTATGGAATTGCTCACTTTTCTTTCAATCTCTAATACAACCCGCACAGGTCCCATTTCTACCCAAGTCAACTTAGTACAGGTTACTATATCCCAGTACTTTTCAGTATAATAAATATCAATATCCCAGTTATCATAATAGATAGGTTTATCTTCATATATACGCATAAGATTCCCGTATTTACCCTCTTGCAATACTTCTCTATCATTTTCTTTATCATATATGGATGTAAACAACCCATTCTCATTTATTTCAATCTGATAAAAAGGAGTGTGTAAGACTGAACCTTCTAATCTAAACGCAGTAGTGCTTTGCGATTCCTCAGTATATAAATTATCATGTACCAATGCAAAGGTTTTACTGCCCTTTGAAGGAATTCCTGTGATGTATGCAATGGCACCTTCTTCTGTTTTTTGCACTGGATAGAATTGATTCTTTTCATCCAGTAAACCAGAAGCCTTAGTATGTCCAAGTGAAATCACATCATTTCTCTCAAAGCCTAAGGTATTATAAATAGTGATACCTTCTCCTTGACCAGTCAGTAATAAAAGTCTTTCCTTCACCAAGCTATTCATGGTATCTTCCATTTCCTGATACTCAGCTTTGGTGACTTCATAGACTTCATGAATGGAGGAGCCACGAAGTATATCCTGGCACTGCTTGAGTAGCAGTTTCTTCCACAATCTGTCTAACTCTGCCTCCGGGTAGGCAAGTTTATTCCTAGTTAATACAGAGAATAACTCTAAATCCATTAATTTTAGTTCGCTCTTTCGGTTGGAACGCTTATTTCTTGCCATGGAGGTATAAGTTCCTCTATGATATTCAAAATAAAATTCACCTTCCCATTTTTCAAGCCTATTATTATCCTTTACCTTGTTATAAAGTTCATCAAAATAAGTTCTGGCAAATTCTTGTCTGACCTTTGGTATACCCTTAACCCCTTTTTCCAAACGGACTGAAGTCTCAAGCATTTCTCTTGTCGGGCCGCCGCCACCGTCACCATAACCATAGGATACTAAAATATCATTGTTTATATCCTTATTTTGATATCTGGTCCAACCTCCCATAATAGCATCCGGATGAAGCATACCGTTATAGGTTGTAAAGAATTCATCCGTACTCTGTCCCACACCTAAGGTGGTAATTAAATGGGTAAAGACTTCCGTACCGTCTATGCCCTTCCACATAAAGGTATCATTGGGTATCTTATTAAATTGATTCCAAGCAAGTTTCGTGGTCATAAAATAATCAATACCGCTTTTTTTCATAATTTGAGGCAGCGCACCTGAATATCCAAATACATCGGGTAACCACAATATCTTATTATCCACACCAAATTCTTCTTTAAAAAATCTCTTGCCATGAATAAACTGTCTTACTAATGATTCACCAGAAGTCAAGTTACAGTCTGCTTCAACCCACATACCACCTTCTGGTTCCCATCTGCCTTCTTTTACTTTTTCTTTCAATCTATCATAAAGTTCTGGATATCTTTCTTTCAAAAAATAATATAACTGGGGTTGGCTGGACATAAACTTATAATTGGGATATTCCTCCATAAGTTTTAGAACTGTAGCAAAACTTCTGCCAACCTTTTCTCTGGTTTGCTCAACCGTCCACCACCAGGCTACATCGATATGAGTATGTCCGATACAAGTTGCTATAATATCTTCATAACCTGCAAGCTCTTCATATAATCCTTTCTCCAGGTATTGATCCGCTTCCTGTAAAGATGCATAAAATCCTTCTGAATAAGGAGTTCTTAAGTCCAATAAATTGATTCCATTATTTAAAACTCTCTCAAGGTCTTTTCTGGACATACTATCCTTATCCATTCTGGAAAAGGCACTTAAGGGAACATGAATGTCATAATATAATTTTTCAATAGCAGGATCTATCTCTAATACTTCTGCAATAAGATTGAATTCTGTGTGTAAGGTTCCTGTGTAGGACGCTAAATCAATTAGGTAGGTTGTTCCAGCACTTGCATTACTTGTCAGTAATACTCTTCTGTGATTCATATCAATCCCTTGGGTCGCAACACCATTTACAAAGAGCAGGAACTGTGGATTTTTTCCATCATCCCATTCTTCTATCTGTGTTTTTATATGAAGCCAAATGGCCTTTCCATCCAGTATGCTTGGCACAGTAAATTCCGTTTTAAACCAGTAATGTTTATCAGGACCATACCAGTGCATGGTTTTACTATCAAAGTTCTCAAAGGACTCCGTGCTCTTATAAGCATCTTCAGGATGAATGTAGTTTCCTTTTTTATATACCCAATTCTCTAAAGGTACTTTTTTTACTACGGATAGTTTTTTTAATTCATCACAGATTACTCTAATCCTTTTATCTAAAAAATCCATAAATACCACCTTTTATTCTGTATTGAAGTTATTGGTTAAAACGCTGAATTTTGCAGCTTTCAATGATTACTAAGGGGATGGGCTTTCATGTATTCCATTAATTCATTTACAGTTGTAAAAGCAATTCCTGTTACGGTATCTGCACAACCATAATAGATTGCAATACGTCCTGTATCTGCATCTGTCAGAGCTGCACAGGGGAATACAACATTAGGTACATCTCCTACACATTCATAATATTCATGAGGTGCCAGGATATAGTACTTGGATCTTAACTTTACTTTCCATGGTTCATTAAGGTCCAATAAGGCACAGCCAACTCTATACACAAAACCATTGCAAGTGTTGATTACCCCATGATAAATAAGAAGCCAACCTTCCTCTGTTTCAATAGGAATTGGTCCCGGACCTATTTTAGTTGTCTGCCACGCTGATTCATCTCCTTTGATCGGTGACATTACATGGCGGTGATGCCCCCAGTATTCCATATCCTGACTTCTGCTGTAGAAGATATCACCAAATGGAGTATGACCATTATCACTGGGGCGACTTAGCAGTCCGTAATAACCATCTATCTTCCTTGGGAATAATACACCATTTCTATTGAAAGGAAGAAAAGCATTCTCAAGCTGATGGAATGTAACAAAGTCAAAGGTATAACCAACTCCTATGGTGGGACCATGATATCCATTACACCAAGTTATGTAATATCTGTCCTCTATAAAACAAACTCTTGGATCATAACGATATTCTCTATTTAGAATTTCTTCATCATCACCAAGAAATATAACAGGTTCCTCGTTAATATTCCAGTGAATACCATCTGTACTAAAGCCAGCAAATAAATCCATACTTACCGATTTGCTATCACATCGAAACACACCTGCAAAGCCATCTTTAAAGGGAACTACAGCACTATTAAATATGCTATTTGAACTTTTAATAGCATTTCTATCTATAATAGGGTTCTCATGATAGCGCCATACTGGCATGGTGTAACCTTCTGGTTTATCCATCCAGGGTATGTTAGGTAAGGAATCACCAATAATTTTATTCATAATTTGCCTCCATGTTCTGAGAATGAGTGCTTGCATTCATTCTCAGAAC
>DALYNO010000385.1:0-4192 GCA_031975295.1 Anaerocolumna sp.
GCCCAAAAACCACAGGAGGAGAAACTAAAACAGGGTGTAGATATCTTAATTGCGACCCCTGGCAGATTACTTGACTTAATGAATCAGAAACAAGCAGACATCTCTCGTATCAAAATCTTAATATTAGATGAGGCAGATCGTATGTTAGATATGGGCTTCATTCATGATGTTAAGAAAATAATTTCAAAAACGCCAGTTAATAAACAGACTTTATTATTTTCTGCTACCATGCCACCAGATATTGCAAATCTGTCCAAAGAGTTGTTAAAGAACCCTGCTAAAATAGAGATTACTCCTGCATCCACTACCGTAGAAGTAATTGACCAATATTTGTATTATGTAGATAAAGAAAATAAGAAAAATCTATTAGCACACATTCTTAAGGATGCCTCCATTAAACAAGCTTTGATATTCTCACGAACAAAACACGGTGCAGATCGTATTGTTAGACAGTTAGCACAAGCAAAGATAACAGCTCAGGCGATTCATGGCGATAAATCTCAAGGTGCAAGACAAAATGCATTAAATGACTTTAAGAATAAGAAACTGCGAGTACTGGTAGCAACAGATATTGCAGCCAGAGGAATTGATATAGAGGAACTGTCACATGTAATAAATTATGATTTACCTGAAGTACCGGAAACCTATGTACACCGAATCGGTCGTACGGGAAGAGCAGGTCTGTCCGGAGTCGCTATCTCATTCTGTGATTTTGATGAAAAAGAGTTAATTGAAAATATACAAAAGTTAATTAGGAAACGCTTGATAGAAATAAAGGAACATCCATATCCACTAGTAAATAACTTTCCTTCTGAAAAGAAAACCCAACAAAGGAGAGAACCTAATAAAGCAGCGAATCAAGCGACCTCTAACAAGGGAACAAAAGAAAAGCAGGCTATAAAAACCCCTTCAACCAAAGTAAATTCAAATCAAGAAAATGATGGTCCTAAGAAAAAATTTCGTATGACTGCAGATGGTACGTTAAAAGAAAAGAGAACCTATAATAGCTTTCCTAAAAAGGGAAAAAAGAAAGACAAATAAAATATTGATTGTTTGAATGGAATTCCTTACTTTCCTAAGTGGAGAGTAAGGTGTTTTTTTGTTAAATATACTTTTGCAGATTAGTGAGACAGCGTTTAAATATACAATAACTGTAAAAAATAACAGGTAATATGGTCTGGATTTGCTAGTAAATTAGTCCCGATTATATGTGGGATTTAAATAAAGAATACCAATAATATCAGTAATTACAGCGAATATACATAATACTACATATAATTCCATAATATGATAAATAATTTGACATTATATTACATAATTGGTAAAATTCCCTTGCACGATAAAATCAAAAGAGAAAGGGAGTAACTTATTTGATTTTTATTTGAAATCAGAATAAGGTCTTTATGGGGTAAAAATGAAAATTTTACTACGAAAGAGAATTAGTGTTATACTTATACTTGCTATGATTATAACAACTATACCATTTACTAAAGTTTCAGCTTATGAAATCTATAAGGATAGTAAAGGGAATGAATGGATTTATGAAAGAGATTGGAACCCTGCTTTAGGATTGGATGGCAGCACATATAAAGTGCGTCCAGCATCTAAAACTTTAGTAAAAGGAGATGTCACAATACCAAGAGAAATAGATGGGACTGCTGTAACAACAGTACATGCTGGTACCACTGGAGAGTATAGTAATGAAGTTACTAGCGTAACCATACCAAATACGATTATCAATATTGGTAATCGTACATTTTTTGGTTGGTCGAATCTTACAACAGTTATTTTTGAAGAGGATAGTAATTTGCAAGTAATACAAAGCAGTGCTTTTAACAACTGTTTTAAATTAAGCACCATAAATATTCCTGCTTCTGTTGAGAAAATTGGTTTGCTTTCATTTGAAGATCCTATTGAGTATCCAGCTTTTGAAGGCTGTTTAAATTTGCAAAGCATTACAGTAGATGAGGGAAGTAACTATTTTAAATCTGAAGATGGGGTACTATTTAATGTTGATGGTTCAACACTCTATAAATATCCAATTAATAAGGTGGATTTAGAATATGAAATTCCAGCCAGTGTTAAAACGATTAAAGAAAGTGCATTTAATAATAATACTAATATACAAAAAATTTCATTATCAAGTGACTCGCAATTAACCACTATAGATACAAATGCCTTTGTTAATTGCATAAAACTATCTGTTATTAATGAGCTGCCACCTACATTGGTAGAAATTGGTGGTTCTGCATTTGGTCATACGCCCTGGTTGGAGGCACAAATTACTCCAACGAATCCATATTTAGTTATTAATGGTTTTTTAGTTCAGGCTTTTTATAGTAATACAGTACCACAAGTAGTTAACTTTCCAGAAGGTGTAATTACAATTGGGGAAGATGTTTTTGCTAATACAAGTTTTTCAGGTGGCTTTCAGTTAACAATTCCAGCCTCTGTTAAGAAAATCGATAAGAATGCTTTTGTTTACATGAATAACCTGACAAGCGTTCAATTTGCTGAGAATTCTAATTTAGAGGTAATTGGCAAGGGTGCCTTTTCTTACTGTAATACTATTCAGACTTTAGACCTTCCTGACAAATTAACCACAATTGAAGAGCGAGCATTCGCTAATATGGGAGGACTTAGAACCATAGCCATACCGGATTCAGTAACTAACATTGGAGAAGTGATTATTGCCAATAATAATCTGTTAGAGCGTATTTACACGAATAACCAGTATATAAAATCTTCAGAACTTTATAGTGGAGATGATTACATTTATACTTTTGAACCTTATGAAAATTATAGTAATGACCCATTAACAGGAGCAGTTGATATTACAGGAGTTGTAAAAGTTGGTGAAACCTTGACAGCTGATACCACTGGTATTACAAATATAGATCCTGGTAATTATAAATTTAGGTGGTATAGAGTAGATGCTTTCAATAATGTACAAGGTAATGAGCCATTAAGCAGTAACAATACTTATCAAGTGACTCAAAATGATGTAGGATATAAAATAAAATTAGTGGTAAGTGCAGCTAATTGTTATGGTGAATTATCAGCCATCACAGCTGATGTTCCTAAAGCAAATTGTCCAGAAGCAAATGTTCCCACTAAGGGAGTAGTGCAGAATGATGGAGCAAATAAGACCTTTACCTTTACAGGTCTGTATGGAGTGACTTATGAATATACGAAGGATAACGGTGAAAATTGGATTAAAGTAGCTGATCCAGATGGTACAGTTGGAGAGAGTGTAACTTTTACTATCACATTGGGTAATGTAGCAATTGTAAAAGGCAGTCTACAGGTTAGAGCGGCAGAAACGAATGCATACTATGCAAGTGCTGTTATAACCAATGATGCACCATATACGGCTAATTTAGACGGTGCTGTAGTCATTACAGGCTCTTTAAAATATAATGAAACATTAACTGCAGAAGTATCAAATAGCCAAAGTGATGCAACATTAAATTATAGCTGGTACAGAAGTGACAAAAGTACACCCATCCAATCCGGCAGTAATCATAAATATGTAATCACAGGGGAGGATGTGGGTAAAACCATAACAGTAAAAGTTAGTGCAATCGGTTATACAGGGGTATTAACGGATAGCACTGACACTAGCATCAGTAAAGCAGAAGCTGTAATTACAATACCAAATGAAAATAGAACCTACTTAAAAACGTATGGTTATGCAGATTTTAATCTAGAAGGCATATCCAATAATGTGAATGGAAGCTATACATATAAAATTAGTCATCCAGACGTATTAAGCATAGCACCTGATGGAAAGGTACATATTGTGAAAGCGATGGATGGTACTGTCACAATAGAAATTGGTTTAGTCGAAACAAATTATTATACGGCTCCTCAAAGTATTAAAGTATTTATTAATATAGGAAAAGCAGATAAAGTTTCAATTTCCTTAGGGAACCTAAATCAAGTTTCTAATGCAATTACAAAACCAACTGTAACCATGAATCCATACAGTAAAACTGCTTTTGATAAGGTTAAGGTAGAATATGGTGTAATGTCCAATGACCTCATTGAATGGAGTGAGTCTTTACCAACAAAAGAGGGGAATTACAAGGTTAGAGCAACTTTATCAAGTGCTGATGCCAATCTGGATTCTAATATAAAGATATTCCAGGATATTACTACTGGGGAGCAGGATTTTGTGATTACTAAATAT
>DALYNO010000386.1:0-4185 GCA_031975295.1 Anaerocolumna sp.
TTTTTGATTTGTGCAAATTGCCATCGTAATATAAAAAGTAGGGCATTTATCGGGCGACTCATTAAATTTATATGGTTGATTGTATAGCGGATCAAATACATTAACCTTTTCCCCAGTGGCTTCCCAATCATTGTCTAAAATATTGACAACTGCATTTCCTTCAAATCCAGTTATCTCATGTCTCTAATATTTCTGTTTCCATATTTTCATAAACACCCCTCACTCGAGAATATTATAGATTTTACACTTCTCACTTTCAAACAATAGAGTCTTGGCGCTTGATTAAATGAAATATACTCCGTCCTTTGAATCATATCACTAATAAATAATACCATCAATATTTACAATCACAATTTTCCAATAAAGATAGTTGTAGACAGACTGTAGACACTTGGTAGAGGGTGTGATTTTTCTCCTTAATTTTATGGGGTTTGTGGGCGCTTAAGAAAAAAAGAAATTCTATGATTTCAATTATTAAGTACTCAATTGAGTACATTAAAAATGGATGTGATGAAAAGCCCTTTTCTATCAGTATTTTTGATAGGGGTTAGAATTCGAATCCCATATGGATTTAACTTAATTCGTCAGAAATCCTTTCATTAAAAGGATTCTGACGAATTATTTGTATCACAATACACTATACTAACAATGAGAAGGAGATTTTTATTGTTACAGAAATCTTTAGGACCTTCTTTATCCTGGTTGCTTCTGTTCATGAATACAAAAATAAGAAGTACTGATGATTGCATTATATAAAGAGTTAATATTATAATGTTTATAAATACAAAAGAAGGATATATAAATGAAATGCTATACACAAAATCAGAATTATGCAAAATGGCAGGAATATCAAAGGAAACATTGCGCCATTATGTAGATAAAAAATTAATTACTCCGGCGAAAATATCCGAGAATGGATATCATAAATACGCAGATGAAGATATTCTACATTTATGGGAAATTAGATTAGGGGCTTCTTTGGGACATTCTCTTTCAAGGTTGAAGGAAAAAGGTAACAGTAATTCCTTAGAAAACTTTTATGAGGAATTAAATAGCAGAGAAGAAGACTTATATCATCAAATGGAGGAATTGCAGCACCAAATAGAAATGGTGGATGAAATAAAACATTATGTACAGCAAGAGCTGGATTCGAAAGACCTGATTACAATGGAAAGATCCAAGGCTTTGTATCGAAGCAGCTATAATGGTAGTATAGAGAGCAAAAAGCAAATGGAAATATTTGTGGATAGCTTCCCTTATACAAGTGTTGCAGTGGATTATGTGATACATAGTTGTGGAACCTCTTATACTTTAAAGCCGAAACTTGCCTTGTACATTGTAGAGAGTCGTAAATCAAAACTACAGCTTGAATCATTTGATGAGCTAGAATATATTCCGTCTATGGATAGCATATGTATGACAATAGTTACTGAAGACCCACTTTCGCTAACTTACTTGGATTTTGAACCATTATTCCTCAATATGGCTAGTAAGCAGTTAACCCCAAAGTCAAACATAATATGTAGTGTGTTTTGTAGACAAAGTAATCGTACTGAAAAGGCATATTTGTTAAAATGTCGAATATTAGTGTAAATGTTTCATTTCCTCTTGACCGTGTTGCGACCACACGGTTTAAAATGATAAAGAATTAACAAAGTGATTGTTAAAATATTAGCAATCCGTTGTTCTATATCATTTTATAATTAGGAGGAGATTGGTGTGAAAAAACAGTTTGTGAAGTTATTAAGTGTAGTGCTTATTTTATCCATGATATTTGCAGGGTGCTCATCAAAGAATAACAAACAGGAGACAAAGGGTGAGGATGTACTTGGTACATACGAGCCAGGTACATACGAAGCAGTTGCAAAAGGCTTTGGTGGAGATGTAAAGGTAACGATTACGGTTGATGCAAACAATATTACTGAAGTTTTGGTGGAAGGTAATGATGAGACAGAGGGTGTAGGGTCAAAAGCAGTGGAGAAACTCCCAGAAGCTATTAAAGAAGCGCAGAGTGCTGATGTGGATGGAGTATCAGGGGCAACCGTTACGAGTAATGCGATTAAAACTGCATTGACTGCGGCTCTTGCTTTAGCCAAAGGAGAAAGTACAGATATCTCCGTTAAGATGGCACCTGGAACTTACACAGGAGTGGCACAAGGATTTGCAAAAGCAGAAAAATTATCTGTGCATGTGCAAGTAAGTGAAACTGCTATAGAAAAGATTGAAATTGAGAAAGATAATGGTGAGACAAAAGTAATGGTAGACACAGTGGAAGATAAATTGCTTCCCCGTATGGTTGAATTGCAATCAGTTAGTGTAGATGGAATTTCAGGTGCTACTGTTACAAGTAACGCAGTAAAAGCAGCAACTGAAGATGCGCTTATGCAAGCACTAGTGGCAGCGGGATCGGATAGCAAGGCTATTACAGCCTTCTATGTTGATACACCACTAGTTGATGTAAATAAAGTGTTAGATACAAAAGTACTTGTAATCGGAATGGGTGGATCTGGAATAGCAGCAGCAATGAGTGCAGCACAAGAGATGTATGCAGCGAACAATGAAGATGCATCAAAGGTAGAAATATTAGCAATTGATAAAGCTGGAAAATATGGGGGAACTTCAGCACTTACAAGTTCACCTATGGCAATTAATCCACCAAGCATGGTAAAAGAAAAGGGTTCTGATTTCGTTGATGTAGAGGCGTTGCGAGAAGACTGGTTGAATTATACAAAAGGTGATGCAAAAGAAGAGTTAATTGATGTCATGCTAAATAAATCAGGAGAAACATTGGATTGGTTAATGGAAATGGGTTTTGAATTTGCAAATCCAGTAAAAGGCTTTGGTACACCATATGAAGTTGTAAGTTATTATGGTAAAGGTTTAGGAACTGATAAATCTACGATTGGAATATATTTTGATAGTATTATGAGCCGCTTTACCGAGCTTGGCGGAGAATATTTACTTGAGACAGAAGGTACAGAATTAATATCCGATACTAACGGTGTGATAACTGGTGCAAAAGCGGTTGGCTACGATGGGACAAAGTACACCATAAATGCAGATGCAGTAATTTTAGCAGGTGGTGGATATGCTGGTAATGCAGATATGCTAAAAGAATACTTAAGTGATGAATATTATCCATTAAAAGGCGGATGGAATGTGTATGGAAGTACGCAAAATGATGGAAAAACAATTCAAATGGCTATTGATTTGGGTGCAGGTACATATAACATTGGAGTGCCACCCATGACACATATTGGTGGGGCAGCTAAAATTATGCATGATTTTGAAGTGAATAAAATAGAAGGCCAAATTGATATGTGGACAGGACGAACAGCAACATGGTCGTTGAATGATATTCCAATGATTATGGCAGTAGCACCAGATACCATTGCAGTTGGTAAAGACGGGAAGAGATTTACCGATGAAAGTGGCTTGGCTATGATGGAACCATGGAAGGCAGGTCCGGAGTATTATACCATTTGGTCCGATATGCGTATCAAAGAAATAGCTGAAAATGGTTTTGAATATACATCTACGGGGTTATTCATCAATCAAGGCGGTGTTCCAGTGAATGAAGCAATGCCTAGAATATATGAAGTGTTAGAAAAAGCTATGGAATACGGATTTGTCTACAAAGCTGATACGTTAAATGAATTAGCCCAGGCACTTAATTTGAATGCTGAAACATTGGAGGATAGTGTTGCAAATTACAATGCCTATTGTGAAACTGGTATTGCAAACGGAGAAATTGAGAAAGCAGATCGAATTTACAGCCCGGAAGGAGCTGATTTGGGAGAAGCACATTATCTGAAAGGTATTGGTAGTGAAGGCCCATATTATGCAGTGACAGGAACTCCATATGCTTATAGTACAGCGGGTGGGCTTAACATTAATGAGAATTTTGAAGTTTTAAAACAGGATGGAGTGACTTCAATCCCAGGTCTTTATGCTGTTGGAACAGATAGTATAGGAGTACTGCTAACTGAACAAAAAGAATATGTAAAATATGGTGGAGCAGCACAAGGTTGGGCATTTACATCAGGTAAAGAAGCAGGACGTGTTGCAGTAGGTTACGTATTAGAGAAATATAAGAGTAGAAGTGGGGCTTTGTAATTAGCTGAGTGATTCAGTGATTTACAAAGCCTCTTTGTATTTGTAACTTAAATTATGGTCCTGTAATAG
>DALYNO010000387.1:0-4183 GCA_031975295.1 Anaerocolumna sp.
TATTTTACATGCAGCAGGTATATATGATGTTTCCATACAGCATATACCAGGAGACCTGACAGATCATTACGATCCAAGAAATAAGACGCTAAGTTTATCAGACAGTGTATACAATCAGACTTCTGTAGCCGCAGTAGGTGTTGCAGCGCATGAATGTGGTCATGCAATTCAGCATGATAAGAACTATGTACCACTTAAACTCAGAGCAGCAATTCTTCCTGTTGCCAATATAGGAGCAACCATTTCATGGCCATTGATTATTTTAGGAGTAATTCTGAGTTATTCCCAAACATTAATTTATCTTGGTATTATTTTATTTTCATTTGCTGTTCTTTTTCAGTTAGTGACCCTTCCTGTAGAATTCAATGCTTCTAGCAGAGCTGTAAGAATCTTAAATGATACAGGCATACTCTATGGTGATGAGATAGACCATACAAAAAAAGTACTGGGAGCTGCTGCCCTTACTTATGTTGCTGGAGCCGCTGCATCCATCCTGCAATTATTAAGACTTGTTATATTATTTGGAGGAAGAAACCGTGACTGATAAAGTGCAAGCTGTTAATACTAGGGAAATTGCCCTAAAAGTGTTATGTGATATTAACCAAAATGGCAATTTCAGTCACACAGTCATGAATAAGACCTTAAATCAATATCAAAATTTAAGTAAACAGGACAGGGCCTTTATCACAAGAATTTGTGAGGGTACTTTAGAGCGAATGATCACTCTTGATTACGTTATTAACCTGTATTCAAAAATTAAAGTAAATAAGATGAAGCCCTATATAAGAAATCTGCTAAGAATGAGTCTTTATCAATTACATTATATGAGTCAGGTACCCGACTCAGCAGTTTGTAATGAAGCAGTTAAGTTAGTTAAATCTAAAGGTTTCGCTAATCTGAGTGGATTTGTAAATGGTGTACTTAGAACCATTATCAGAGAAAAGGATGCTATCACATATCCGAAAGAAGAGGACAGGGTAAATTACTTAAGTGTAACCTATTCTATGCCTGTGTGGATATTAGAAAACTGGTTAAGAGAATATGATTATTCTACTGTAAAACGTATGTTAGAGACCTTTTTGGAGGATAAAGAAACAACAATACGTTGTAATACCAGTAAGATTGCCATAGAAGAACTAAAAGTATTACTGGAACAAGAAGCACTAAAAGTTAGCCCTGGCAGATATCATAAGGAAGCACTAAGAATAAGTGATTACAATTATTTAACTAGTTTACAATCCTTTCAGGCTGGATATTATACAGTTCAGGATGAAAGCTCTATGCTGGTTGGTACTGTGGCTGGTGTGAATACTGGTGATTATGTCATTGATGTCTGCAGTGCACCAGGGGGAAAGGCTCTTCATATTGCCGATAAATTAAAAGGCACAGGTGTAGTTGATGCAAGGGATTTAACCCTGTATAAAGTAGGTCTGATAAACGAAAATATAGAACGCACAGGATATACCAACATTAAAGCTTCCGTGTCGGATGCTTTACTATTAGACACGGATAGTATTCATAAGGCAGATGTTGTAGTGGCTGATCTTCCTTGTTCTGGTCTTGGTGTTATTGGGAAAAAGCCTGATATAAAATATAACATGACCAGAGAAAAGCAGCAGGACTTAGTGAAACTGCAAAGAGAAATCCTCAAGGTTGTTCACAGTTACGTGAAATCCGGCGGTGTGCTGTTATACAGTACCTGTACCATTCATAAAGAGGAAAATATAGGCAATGTTATGTGGCTGGTGAAAGAATTTGGATATACTTTAGAAAGTCTTGATGATTATTTGCCTGAAGTACTGAAAAGTGAAACAACAAAAAAAGGATATATTCAATTAATACCTGGACTTCATGAAACAGATGGATTTTTTGTGGCCAGATTAAGAAAGAATTAGATTGTTTTACTACCCCAATATAGAAAATACAGTTGGAAAGGATGCCGTATAGCAGTGATATATGCGGCAATACCATACAAGCATATTAAGTTATGGTATATAGTGTAGAAATGAATAAAACAGATTTAAAGTCCCTGGATATAAAAGAATTGGAAGAATTCTTAGTCTCTTTGGGAGAAAAAAAGTACCGTGCCAAACAGTTATATGAATGGCTCCATGTAAAGTTAGCGAAAGACTTTGAGGAAATGTCTAATTTGCCCAAGTCTTTAAAGGAGCTGTTAGTGGAAGTGAGTTCTATCACCAATCTTACAGTTTTAGATAAATTAGAATCCAAAGGTGGAGAAACCACTAAGTTTTTATTTGGATTATCTGATAACAGAGTTCTTGAAAGTGTACTTATGAAGTATCATCATGGTAACAGTGTATGTATTTCCTCCCAGGTTGGTTGTAAAATGGGTTGTAAATTCTGTGCTTCAACAATTGGTGGCTTCGAGAGAAACTTAACACCTGCTGAAATGCTGGATCAAATCTATCAAATACAGAGGATATCAGGTGAGAGAGTCTCTAATGTAGTGGTAATGGGCACAGGTGAACCACTGGATAACTATGACAACTTGCTCGCCTTTATTAGAATCTTAACGGATGAAAATGGTCTGCATATCAGTCAGAGAAATATTACAGTATCTACTTGTGGACTTACCCCAAAAATGAAAGCACTTGCACATGAGAAATTACAGATTACGCTTGCTCTTTCTCTTCATGCTTCCAACAACGAAGTAAGACAGGAATTAATGCCCGTGGCAACTACGTTTACCTATGATTCTGTTATGGAAGCTTGTAAATATTATTATGAAATCACAGGACGAAGAATTACTTTTGAATATAGTATGGTGGAAGGTGTCAATGATTTTGAAAGTCATGCAAGGGAACTTGCCGGAAGAATTAAGGGACTGAATTGTCATGTAAATCTTATCCCTGTGAACCCAATTAAGGAAAGAGATTACAGGCAGTCAGGGGCTAAAAATATTCAAAATTTCAAAAATATACTTGAAAAATACGGAATTAATGTTACTATAAGAAGAGAAATGGGCACAGATATTAATGCTGCCTGTGGTCAATTAAGGAAAAGTTATATGGAAAAACCTTAAAGAAATATAAGTTTTTATTTTGAAAGCAAGTTGTTTAAGGAGGTGTAATCGTGAAAGCATGCTCTATTACAGATACCGGGCAAACAAGACACATGAATCAGGACTATGTGTTTTGCGAGGAAAAAAATGTTGGGTCACTTCCAAATTTGTTCATTGTTGCAGATGGTATGGGAGGTCACAATGCCGGTGACTATGCCTCAAGATTTTGTGTAGAAGCATTTGTTCAAAGAATAAAGACGGAATATGATGATGATGCAGTAAAGGATCATCTTACAAATGAAAGAACGCCAATTGGTATGATATCAGATGCACTACAGCATACCAATCGTCTATTATTAGATGAGGCAAAATCAAATGAAGAGTTTCAAGGGATGGGTACTACATTTGTGGTTGCCACGATTTTTGATTCTGTTATGTATGTTGCCAATATTGGTGATAGTAGATTGTATGTAATTAAGGAAACAATGGAGCAAATTACCTGCGATCATTCTTTGGTACAAGAAATGGTTAATAATGGTGAACTTGATCCAAAAGAAGCAAAAAACCATCCAAACAAAAATATTATAACTAGAGCTATCGGTGCCAGTACGAAAGTAATTCCCGATTATTTTGAAGTGGAATTACAAAAAGGCGATTTGGTGTTAATGTGCTCCGACGGTTTGACAAACATGTTGGATGATGAGGATATTATGAAAATTATAAAAGAATATAGTGATAATTTAGATGCTGCTGTTAAATATTTAGTGGAAACTGCTAATGGTAATGGTGGTAAAGATAATATTTCAGTAATAATCATAGAAAGTTAGAGAGGTGAGAAAGAATGTTAAAACCGGGTATGTTTATTAGTGACCGTTATGAAATCATTGATAAGGTCGGCTCAGGAGGCATGGCTGATGTTTATAAAGCCAGATGCCACAGACTAAATCGTTTCGTAGCGATCAAAGTATTAAAACCTGAATTTAGTGATGATAAAAATTTTGTTAAAAAATTCAGGGGAGAGGCCCAGTCTGCAGCAGGCTTGTCCCACCCTAATATAGTAAGTGTTTATGATGTAGGTGATGACAACGGCTTACATTATATCGTAATGGAGTTGGTGGAAGGTATTACCTTAAAAAGTTTCATAGAACGCAAAGGCAGATT
>DALYNO010000388.1:0-4168 GCA_031975295.1 Anaerocolumna sp.
AGTATTACTATGCCGATGGCTATAAAAATACCAATATTCATATTATTTGTATGAAATAGTGTATCAAGTCCAGCTTTAGGTATAATTGCTGTTTTCGCAATAGGTACTGATTGGTTTTTAATTGGGTCATGTACATACTTAACAATTAATATATTGATTAAATACATACCAATATAATTCATCATAATAGAGGTTATTACTTCATTTACATTTGAAATAGCTTTTAAAATACCAGGAACAAATCCCCAAATGGCACCTGCAATAGCTGCTCCGATTAATGCTACAATCCAGTGAATACTACCGGGTAAAAACGTCCATTTAACACCAATATAAATTGCCACAAAGGCTCCGCAGGTAAACTGTCCAGAGGAACCTATATTAAACAGACCAGTTTTAAATGCAAATCCTACAGATAGACCTGTTAATATAATAGGTGTAGCCAAATAAAATACTTGACCAAGACCCGGTAATCCATCAGTAAAACCACCTTTTAATATCATTAAAAATGCCGGAAAAGCCTGTCTGGCATTACTAAAAAGTAATATAATCAATCCAAAAAGAAGTCCGGCAGCAATTGCCATAATAGCAGATAAGAAATCTTTACTTCCTTTGCTATTTAAAAAATTACGCTTCTCTTTCATCTTAACTCCTATCTATCTGCTAATTCAGATATTTTAATCAGATTAGGTAAATTTTTGTATTGTTCTATACAAGTATCCTTATACATTTTTCTTGGAGCCAGACATATATAAACCTAACTCTGCAGCTGTTGCATTCTTAGAATTAATGTCCGCAACAATTTCGCCTTCATATATTACTAATATTCTATCACTTACATCCATTACTTCATCTAATTCAAGAGAAACTAATAATACTGCTTTACCATTATCTCTTTGCTTGATTAACTGTTTATGAATATATTCTGCAGCACCAATATCAAGTCCACGTGTTGGCTGAACCGCAATTACGATGTCAGGGTCACGGTCTAACTCTCTGGCAATGATAACTTTTTGCTGATTACCACCGGACATATCCCTAACCGTAGATTCTTCAGCCTGACCACTTCTTATATCGTATTGTTTAATAAGCTTAGAAGCATATTCCTTCACTTCTTGAAATCTTATCATCCCACGTTTTTGAAATTCTGGTTTAAAATAAGTTTGCAGCACTGCATTTTGTTTTAAGCTATAATCTAATACCAATCCGTGTTTATGTCTGTCTTCTGGTATATGGGCCATTCCCGCCAGACTCTTTTTACGGATTGAATCTTTGGTTATATCTTTACCATTTAATATAACATTACCTGATTGAATTGGCATAAGTCCAGTAATTCCATATACTAATTCAGATTGTCCATTACCGTCAATACCAGCTATACAGACAATTTCACCAGCTTTCACTGAAAAGGATACATTGTCTACAACTTTCTTACGAGAAACCTTGGAATTCACTGACATATTCTTCACTTCCAATACAGTGTTCCCAAGTTTAACATCAGCCTTATCAAGATTAAAGTTAACTTTACGTCCAACCATCATTTCTGACATAGTTTCTTTTGTAGCTGTATCAACATCAATTGTACCAATATATTTGCCCTTACGAAGTACAGAGCACCTATTGGCAACTGTCTTAATCTCATTTAATTTATGTGAAATAAAAATAATAGACTTTCCTTCATCTACTAAATTCTTCATTATTTTCATTAATTCGTCAATTTCCTGTGGTGTTAATACTGCTGTTGGTTCGTCAAATATTAAGATCTCATTATCGCAGTATAACATTTTAAGTATTTCAACCCTCTGCTGCATACCTACAGTAATGTCTGAAATATACGCATCAGGGTTTATTGATAGTTTATAACGATCACTAAGTTCAACTACTTTTTTTCTGGCTTCTTCCATTTTTAAGAAGCCGCCTTTTACTGTTTCCCTTCCTAATACTATACTTTCCAGCACAGTAAAGTTATGCACCAGTTTAAAATGTTGATGCACCATTCCGATACTTAAGTTGTTGGCATCATTGGGATTATTAATTTTAACTGCTTTCCCATTGATTTTGATTTCTCCTTTTTCTGCTTGATATAAGCCAAATAGTACACTCATTAAAGTTGATTTACCTGCACCATTTTCACCAAGAAGTGCGTGTATTTCTCCTTTTTTCACACATAATGTGACATCATCCAGAGCTTTAAAATTGCCAAACTCTTTGGTGATATGATTCATTTCAATAACGTACTCCATCACAGTCCTCCTAAGCATCTTCTAAAAATGAGGGTACTTTTTGGAGCACCCTCATTGTATTCCATTATGCTTTTAATGAAATTATTGAACTACTTCAACTGTTGAATGTTCAACAGGTAAACCACTTGCATCTTTTGCATCTGCATCAGAAAGTATTTTAACTTCTTTCTTTACAATTTTATCATAAATAGCTGTATAATCTGCTTCAGTAAATTTACTAAATTTAGATGTTGCCATAGGAAGTTCAACACCTTCTGTTTCAGCATTTAAGCTAACAGTAGTTCCGCCAGGGAATGAACCATTGTAATATTCAGTAAGTGCATCATAAACAGATTTCTTTAAGTTTTTCATAGAAGAAGTTATAACTGTATCTGATTCTGGAGACTGGTCAACGTCAACACCGATAACTTTTGTTTTAGCTGCTTCAGCTGCTTTCATTACGGAGTTACCAACAGCACCACCGCAAGCAAAGATAACTTCTGTTCCTTCATTGTACCATGCTGCTGCTTTAGCCTGATTATCAGGAGTCGCATCAAAGTTACCAACATAAGTATATTTAATGTTAAGAGCATCTTTTGCTAAGCCTAATTCTTTTGCTGCATAGTCAGCACCTTGGATAAATCCATATCCATAACGAATAACGGCAGGAACAGCAATACCACCCATGAAACCAAGTTTTGTATAACCATCTTTTACTGCTGCATAACCAGCTAAGAAACCAGCTTCTTGTTCTGCATAAAAGATTGAGTATACATTTTCTTTGATATCAGCAACATAATCACCAGGATGAGGATATCCGTCTAAGATAATGAATTTAACTTCTGGATATTGTGTTTGTGCTTGATAAATAGGAACTTCAAATAAATATCCTGGGCAAACAATAATCTTAGCGCCAGCTTTTACAGCTAAGCCGATACTTACAAGATAAGCATCATCAGATTTTTCAGTTGGTTTGTAGTATTTAAAAGTTTTACCAGCTTCTTTTGCATAAGCTTCAACACCTTCCCAAGCACCTTGGTTAAAGGATTTGTCGTCAATAGTACCAACGTCTGTAATTAAAGCAATTTCAAATTGATCTGATCCTGTAGCTTCTGGTGTAGCCTCTCCTGCTGTTTCAGTAGGAGCTTTTGTTGCTTCTGCATTACTTCCTGTGTTTTCTTTTGTGCCACATGCTGCTAAAGAAAATACTAAAGTTGCAGCTAATCCAACACTTAAAACTTTCTTAAATAATTTCATTTTCATTCCTCCCTAGAAATTTGTTTTATTTTATTTTGTTTCTCTCCCGCAAAAATAGTAAGTCTGATTTCAAGTTTTCTCCTCTTTTTCAGGTCCCCTTTCTGCATAGATTCCTATCATAGCAAACGTCTTTGTTTGAATGTTAAGCAATTTCTAAAGCTATCTTCATCATATGGTTAAAGCTGTTCTGTCTTTCTTCGGCAGTAGTTGCTTCTCCTGTTACGATGGAGTCTGAAATAGTACAGATTGCAAGTGCATTTTTACCTGCTCTTGCAGCATTCATATAAAGAGCAGCGGCTTCCATTTCTACACAAAGAACACCCATTTTAGCCCATTTCATAGTACCCTGTGAATCATCATAGAATGTATCTGAGGATAAGAAATTACCTGCTTTGTAGTTTATTCCCATGGTTTCTGTAACTTCAATAGCTTTTCTAAGTAAATCATAAGAAGCAATGGGTGCGAATGTACCTGGAAGTTCAAACTGGGTTGCGAAATTGGAATTCGTGCAAGCACCCATACCAAAAGCAATATCTCTTATTTTTAAATCCTTATGAAGAGAACCGGCAGTACCAATACGGATAATATTATCTACATCGTAAAAGTTAAATAGCTCATAAGAATAAATACCAATTGATGGCATTCCCATTCCACTTGCCATTACAGAAACTTTCTTTCCATTATAAGTTCCA
>DALYNO010000389.1:0-4155 GCA_031975295.1 Anaerocolumna sp.
AAGGTAATAGGCAAATACTCCAGTCACCACTAATTGACCAGCTAATTTCTGCCAAGCTTTAAGACCTGTTGATCTTTGCATGACTATTTTTAAATAATCATCAAAAAATCCAATTAGCCCAAACCCTACTGTTGCAAATAATACCGGTATCATCTCTTTTTGTCTGCCTATATAGATAACAGCTGTAAGTGTTACACTAAGCAGTATTATAATCCCACCCATAGTAGGTGTTCCCGTTTTTTTCACATGGCTCTTTGGACCATCTGCTCTAACCTGCTGACCAAATTTCAGTCTTTTTAGAAAAGGAATCATAATCGGACATAATATAACGCATATTGCAAATGAAATAATAACAGGCATTAATACGCTAAAATCCATTTCCTATCCTCCTTCTATATTCCTTTGTAAAATCTATAATATATATTTGTAAGTTCTTACAAGAAATAAGCCTTTAACATTATAAGCTATTCCAGATATAGAATCAAGTCGCTATTTTTATTTATCATATCACCAGCCAAGGGAAATTGTTCCATTACACTTTCACCTTCACCCATATAATAAATATCTCGAAATTCATATTCTTTCACTGCCTTATTAACCTCTGATTTTTTTAGCCCAACCAAATTAGGCATTTCTATTTTTCCTATATTAAATTCTTTTACTTCTTCTTCTGAGTATTTAGGTGTAATACCAAGATAAGGCAACACATTGTCGTATACTTCTGATATAACCGGCGCTGCAATAGTTCCACCATAATAGATTCCTGTTGGTTCATCTATTAATACAATACCAATTATCTGAGGATTATCTGAGGGTGCAAACCCAATAAAGGAGGATATGTATTTGTTACTGCTTCTTGGGAGCTTTTCAGAAGTTGCAGTCTTGCCACCAATTCGAAAACCTGGAAGATAAGCTTTGGTTCCTGTACCATCCGATACAACTGCTTCAAGTAATTCTTTCATTAAATCTGAAGTTTCTTTTGATACAACCGCAGTATCACCTTCATAATTAAAGGTTTTGACTGTGTAACCTTCTCTGCTTTTGACTTGCACACCAAAATGTGGGGTAACTATATTTCCTCCGTTTACTACTGCACTAGCCGCCACCAAAAGTTGTAGCGGTGTTATTTGAAAGGATTGACCAAATGATATAGTAGCAAGTTCAACAGCACCAATATTTTCAGGTTTATGCATGATAGACCTAGCTTCACCAGGTAAATCCACTCCAGTTTTTCTAAAGAGCCCAAGTCTGTCAAAATACTTATACATATTGGTAACTCCAACTCTAGCTCCTAGTTCCATAAAAACTGGATTACAGGAATTTTTAATACCATCAATAAAAGTTTCACTTCCATGACCGCCAACTTTGTGACATCTGATTCTTCTGTCTTCTACAACCTTATAGCCAGGACAAAAAAATGTATCATTTAGTTTAACTACTTTTTCTTCTAAGGCAGCCGTAGCTGTTATAATCTTAAAGGTAGAACCTGGCTCATAGGTGTCACTTATACTTGCATTACGCCACATATTATTCAGTAAGTCTGTGGTCTGTTTTTCAGTCAGAGAAGATTTATCAATCCCCTTTAACATATTTTCTGTTAAAGTATAAGGATCATTTAAATCAAATTCTGGTACATTTACCATGGCATATAATTCACCATTTTGCGGATTCATAAGTATTAACTTTACATTATTAGCATTTTTAGCCTGCATTATTTTTAATGCCGCTTGCTCTGCATACTTTTGTATATTAACATCCAGACTGGTATATAAGTCATTACCAGCAATGGGTTCTATTCTATCTTCTGCAGCATTTTCAATTTCAACACCATAGGCCGTTGTTAAAGTTAGAATGGTACCATCAGTACCTTTTAGATAATCTTCATACTCCACTTCAAGTCCAATAATTCCCTGATTATCACTACCTGAAAAACCGATTACTTTTGAAGCAAGAGAACCATAGGGATAATATCTTTTATAATCTTCATCCACCATGACACCATCAAGCTTATAATCTCTGATTTCATCTGCAATTTCTTTGTCTACATTAGATTTAATTCTTTCAATAGATGAAACCTTTTCTACTCTTTTCCTTACATAAGCTTCACTTAAGCCTAACTTATCACATAAGACTTGAATGACTTTTTCCGGTTCTTTTATCTGACGGAATATTACGGAAATAGTACTTACTGGTTTATTGGTTGCTATTGCAATTCCATTTTTATCATAAATGGTACCACGCTCTGCCTTTATTGCGCGCTCCCTTTCATGTAACTCTTCAGCCTTTACAGCATATTCTTCAGATTTGACAATCATAAGATAACCTAGCCTGAATGTAAGTAAAAAGGCAGCTGCAATAACAACAGTAACAATGATAACCACATTACGCTTATTGAAAGTTTTATTTCTTGCCATAGGATAACCTCATATATCTAATCCTTTTATTCTATTACGATTCATACAAGGTTATGTATATTTCTTTTTTTGTTACAGCTCTATCATCTGGCCAAACTATAAACTTTAATAATCGGTATCTGCGTTATCTTCAGGGCTCTCTATAGAATCTGGGTTATAGTCAGAATTATCACTATTGTCAGGGTCAATCTCTCCTTGATCTGCTGCACTATCTGGCGTATTTTCATTGTTTGAGTCTTGTGTTTGTTCCACATCTTCCAAAGAAGCTTCTTTGTTCTCTTCCCCCTCTGTACTGTTAACCTCTTTTTCTGTTGCTTCTTTTTTTCCTGTAGTTTTGACCTTATCAGATTCTGTACTTGGTAATGACAGGTTTGTATCACCTGCTTTTTCAACCTTTACATCTGTGGAAGGATATATTTCTAAAAACGGCAATACATCAGTCAGTATTCTGCTTGCTAATTCCGTAGCAATAGCGCTGTTTGCCTGTTTTACTACATTCTGTGGTTCATCCACAACTACATATATAACCATTTCCGGATCATCTGCTGGAACACAGCCTACAAAAGAGACTAAATATGTTTTGGCAGCTCTTGGAATTTTCTGCGCTGTACCAGTCTTACCTCCAACTTTATATCCTGCTACTTTAGCACCAGAGGCAGTTCCTTCTTCAACAGTTTCAAACATGGCATTTCTGATAAAATCCGATGTTTCTTTTGAAGTACTTATTCTCACCAATTCTTTATCTTGATTGGAGATTATTGTACCTTGGGGATTAATAATTTGTTTTACAACATGGGGTTTATAATAATAACCACCATTAATCAATGATGAAAAACCACTGGCAATTTGCACCATGGTTGAGGTAAAGGTTTGACCAAAGCTGCTGGTTGCAAGTTCAACTGGATTCAGATTATTTTCTTTAACCAGTATTCCGCCTGTTTCACCTGGTAAATCAATTCCTGTCTTACTGCCAAAGCCAAAGAATGTTTGATAATCATAGAATAATCTCTTACCCTCTTTTTCAACAATCTGCATCAGGGCATCATTACAGGAATACATTAACGCCTCAGATAGGGTAATGGTTCCGTGACCGGTTCTTTTACTACAATTGATTCTTACTCCACTAACCATTTGATAACCATCACAGACATAGGTATCATTTTTATTGACTATAGCTTCTTCTAAGGCAGCAGCAATGGTAAAGGGTTTGAATGTGGAACCTGGCTCAAATGTATCACTAATGATATAATTTCTCCAAATTGCATTTAAATTCTCCAATCTCTCCTCTTCAGTCATGGCCTTAATTTCTTTTTTTGAATAAAATGGTGTTAAGTCCGTTGGATTATTCAAATCATACTCCTCATTGGAAGCCATGGCTAAAATGTCGCCATTATTAGGATTCATAATCAAAACCCCTATATTTTTACTGCCGAAATCTTTATTAAACTGTTTAATATGTTGCTGCACAATTCCCTGAACATTGGCATCAATAGTTGTAACTATGGTATTACCATTAACCGCTGGATTTACTGTACTTTCTAAATTCAATTGCTCATTTATATATCCAAATGAAATGCCGTTGGTTCCATTTAATTGATCGTTATAAAATTGCTCAATACCCCAATTACCTACGTTACCACTAGTTGTAAAGCCTATTACATCACTGGCCAGGGTCTTATAAGGATATTTTCTTACATAATCTTCTTCAAACCAGACACCTTTTATGCTCTTATCTTTTTCT
>DALYNO010000390.1:0-4147 GCA_031975295.1 Anaerocolumna sp.
TGGACATTTTATATTGCATATATTGATTGTTTAATATATTATTCATAGAATCCATTTCATGGGCAAGATAGCGTTTCTGCCGTTCATCCTGCTGGGCATAAAGAAGCAGCATGCCACATAAATCCACCAATGTTCTTATATAATAAATTTCTTGCAGATTAGTCCCGCTAAATGGTGTGTTTATATTAATAAAGCTAATGTTACTGAATAAAAATATGGTTGATGCAATAAAAACAGTATTAAATAGTTCCAGTGGTTTTAGTCCTATTCCTCTATCCTTGGGTAATTTTCTTGTTTCAACAAAATAATCCAGTGGATATATAATAGCAAAGACAATAAGACAAAAGAGAATTTGAAACCACAGCTCCTGACTCATCCCTTTTATTAAAAAGAATATATATATCTGCCACCCTATCGCCGCAACAAACTCTGCTAAAACAAATGCCTTGGCACAACAATAACCGATATCTTTTAACGTTAAATCCAAACAGCTGTATAAATATAGATACATAAAACAAACAGCAATTATCATATTGGGTATCCAAAATACGATAGGTGCATGATCCGTAACACATAAAAAAATACTTTGCACCAATAGCCAGAACATGGACATACCGATTAATTTCCAACCTTTTATTTTCTTCTTTAATGAAATAATATAAAGGGAGCAGGCACCCCATTCAGCAACTGCTGTTAACAAACGAGGAATTTCCTCTATTTGTATCATAAGGCACCTCCTACATAGTCAGCCAAAGCCTCCATAAATATTTTTTTACGGGGACGTGAAATTTGTAATTCATCTCCACCAACTAAAACATTATTTTGGTCTATTCCTTCTACATAACGTAAATTTATAAGATAACTATTATTACAGCGGATAAACTTATAGGGAGACAAGAATTTCTCCACATTTTTCATGGAGTCCCTGGTGCTGTAGGAATTATTTTTGGTATGAACTATAATTTGATGTTGCTTGCTCTCTACATACTCTATTTCATCCACATTTATTCTTGCCATACCACTATTAATACGTATTACAAGGTATGCTTTTTTCCGTTCTTTTATCAGAGTGACAGCTTTATGCAGCTCTTGGGAAAATGCAAAATACGTGACTGGTTTTAATAAAAAATTCATAGCCTGTACTGAATATCCTTTTATAGCGTATTGTGCCATATTGGTAATAAAGATAATGATGACGTCAGAGTCAACCTTCCTGATTAATTCTGCCGCACGCATTCCATCCATAAAGGGCATCTTGATATCCAAAATAATGATGTCATATTCAGCTTTATATTCCTCTGCAATATCAGCACCGTCCTGAAATGTTGTAATTTTCAGGTTTTCATTGTATTCTTCCTGATATTTATTTGCATAATCCTTTAAATTCTCTAAGTTTGTTCTATCATCATCTACAATAGCTACGTGTACCATTATATTGCTCCTAACTACGTACTTTGATTAATCCACATGGTAATTTTACATTTTCTTAACTTATCAGATAGTATTATCACATCAAAGGTTTCTCCTGTCAACATGTACACCATAAAAAAGCAATGTAACAGGAAGGAATCAGCATAATTACACCATAACAAATTGTAACGGCCTATCACATACTAGTACATAATTTTAATTCTATTGGTATCTAAATTCAACTCCCATAGGCCCACTCTTAACTGTTTTACCAAATAAGAATCTATACCAACCCATGCTGGCACTCTAACATATTCCGGCATAAGAATTTGCAGCTTATGAGGTCGAATCGGCGTTATTTCTGCTTCAAAATTTTTCTTTGTTACATTCCATTTCATGGTTAGAAACCCATCTTGGTAACGAAAATTCTTAACCTCCCCTATCAATAACCGTTCCTCCAAAGCAGGAAGCAGCGCTATATAACCAGGTGCCACATATAAAAGCATTTCCTGTATAGCATTTACATATCCCATAATTGCGTCTAATTGAACCGGTGCAGGGTCCATATTTAAAGAAATGTTCACCCCTCTATAGTCATTGTGCAGTGTAAAAAAATTACTTAACAGGGAGCACTTCGTCATATTATCCAGACACTCCATTGCTGTCTCTCCATCTCGAAGTCGTGCATAAATAGCTGCCATATGAGCTAGTGACCATCCTGTCTGTGCATCTATTTTACGCATTTTAACAGCTTTTATAAACCCTGACATTTTTTCCGGGTCTTTCTCCAAATAATACTCGTATCCTGGAAATACCGGATAAATATGAGACAAGTGACGATGTTCATATCGATCCTTAAATACCTCTTCCTGCCACTCCCTTATGGCCCCATCTTCATTAACCTGATAGTTTGGAATTGCATCTAAGATTCTTCTCCAATTCCTTACGCGGTCATCTGGAAAAGGAAAATCCGGAAGGCTATCCTTTAACTTTAACATATTTGTAAAAAACTCTTTCAGGATTGCCAAATCAATGGTAGCATTTATAGTAGTTGGCATGGGATGTGCCATTTGCGCACCATTTGCAGGCATGAAATTGGCAGGCGTGTTTTCCGGCGAGACACTGGGATAAAATCTAATTCTTTCTTTGCCATTTTCCTCTTTTGTATACTGCACAAACTCTTCATAGAAGCAGGCTACCCCCTCCATATAAGGCAGTAGGACATTCTGGGCATATTCCCTGTCTTTTGTATATAAATAATATTGATAGTAATGCTGTGCAATCCAACCTGCTGCACCCACCCAATTTATAATTACAGGTACTACTTGAGTTGGCGTAGCCACTCCTGGTGTAGTCCCAGCTGTCATATAAATACCTTTGATACCAAAAAGCTTACTAGCATTTTCTTCAAAAGTTGGTATTCTATCATTCATATATTTAAAAATAGCTTGATTGTACCCTATTAAATTACCGGTTAAAGAGTGCCAATATATCATTTGCAAATTCTCATTTACCATGTTGTGACACCATAATGGCTCATAATTACCTCCCCACAATCCATAGAGTGGAAACGGGTTGGCATTCATATCACTGCCGCAAATGAATAAATACCTGCCGAAATGCCATAACTTTTCAATAAGTTCAATAGGCTGCTTGTCTGAAAAAGCTTCCATTACCAGTTCTTCATTTCCACGACTCCATACTTCATCTACTTCTGTATTCTCTGATAAAGTAAATTCTGCACTATGATAAAGGGGCTTATGAAGGGCTACACTACTGCTTAACATATCCTGGAATTTTTCATTTTCTTTTTTTAACTGGTCATAAAGGTTGTTCCATGCATGAAACTTTATTTCATTCACATACAAACGTATGGTGATTAATATCTCTCTTGCTCCTGTAATTTTTAATCCCTTATTTGTTTTAACCATTTGTCCATTACGAATAATGACTTTTGCAACTGCACCAAAATCCCCACCAGTTATACCATTTTCCCCTTTAGTGGAATTAAAATAAAGATATCCCGTATCCTCTCCTTCACATTGCACTTTAGTAGAGGCTCTATCCCAGATTTCTTGTATCCCTTTTGTTGGTTCTTCACCTTCATTACAATATGCACATAATTCCAGAAAATATTCTATGTAAGATTCCGGTACATGAGTAGCATCTGCAGTTAGCCTGTAGACTATTGCATCAGTTGCCCTGGAGACAAATACTTCTCTGCCCATTTGCACTTCTCCATCCATCCACTGATGGCTGGCAAGTGCCTGTTCCATATCTAGCTTTCTTGTAAACTTTTTAAACCCTTTAATGGGTGTCTGCTCTACTACCATTCTTGCCATTGGAATATGGGATTCTAATTTGGAACTATAACCTTTGGCCTCTAATTCCTTTACTATTTCCCAGCTGGCGTCTCTGTATCTGCCATGATCCATCTTCTGACGCATTCTTACAAAAGCCTCATGTACATCAGGAACTTCCGCTTCCATACCTTGATACCAAAAATCATGGCGACCTATTTGAAGAACCTCTCGTTTCGTGCCACCATAAAGATTGACCCCAGTATAGCCGTTTCCGGTCACAAGTCCTTCTCTCCACAAATCATGCCACCAAGATGAGGGATACTTCATTTCCAATATATGTTTCATAATTATGACCATGCCCTTCCATTACCTGCAAGCTTTAGGCCCCAGATAAAAATTGGGTGTGAAGCTTTTTCCCACACCTAAAACTTCTA
>DALYNO010000391.1:0-4138 GCA_031975295.1 Anaerocolumna sp.
TTTAACAAATAAGATATTTTATATGGATATTATTATATATGATAGGAGAGTTTGTAATGACTCATGAAAATTTTAAGAAAACCCCCTATAATGAACCTTTAATTGAGCAAAGGGCGGATCCTTATGTGTATAAGCATACGGATGGTTATTATTATTTTACGGCTTCTGTTCCAGCTTATGATTGTATTGTTTTAAGAAAATCTAAAAAGATTCAAGAATTATCTGACGCACAAGAAGTAATTATCTGGAATAAACACGAATCAGGTGAGATGAGCTATTTTATATGGGCTCCAGAACTACATTACATAAATGGAGCTTGGTATATTTATTTTGCAGCAGGAAAAGAAGAAAAACATTGGCATATAAGACCATTTGTGTTGGAGTGTAAAGATGCGGATCCGGTGACGGGTACTTGGACGGAGCTTGGCAAGATGCAGTGTGCAGATGAAGATGAATTCTCCTTTAGGTCTTTTTCCCTGGATGCAACTGTGTTTGAAAATAATGGGGAGTATTATTATATCTGGGCAGAAAAAGTGGGAGTGGGTAAAATGATTTCCAATCTATATATTGCACAGATGGAAACACCCTGGAAATTAAAGACTGTGCAAGTCTTGCTTACTACACCGGATTATGATTGGGAAAGGGTAGAATTCTGGGTAGATGAAGGTCCTGCTATAGTAAAACATGAGGATAAATTATTTTTAACTTTTTCGGCAAGTTCCACAGGGGCCTGTTATTGTGCAGGTTTAATGTATGCTTCAAAAGATGCTGACCTGCTAGATCCCCAATCTTGGAGTAAGTTAAGATATCCAGTATTACAATCCGATGCCCAAAAGGGGATATTTGGTCCTGGACATAATAGTTTCACAAAATCAGAAGATGGCACTAAGGATATTATGATATTCCATGCCAGACAATATGATGAAATCATAGGAGAAGCGTTATTTGATCCCAATAGACACACCATGTTCTTAGAAGTTGAATGGAATGAAGAAGGATTTCCGACCTTTCCCTTTAGGAAAAACTAAAGGGATGTGAGTTCTATTTTTGGAGAAAGGGATGGGGTTTGATGAAAAATAAATTCATGTTAGGGGTTATATTAATCTGTTTACTTGGAATAACTGGTTGTAAATCTGTGAAAAACCCTTCTGGGGGCTTTGCAGATAATCAAACAGATGGGAATGTAGATAATGTTACGGGTGAAAGTAAGGAAAGTAGTATCACCCAAGGGAGTCAGAGTGTGGTTGCTAAAGATGCCGGGGAAGCTGATATAGTGGAGGGGGAGATGGTTATAGGAGATAATGTGAAACTTACCGGAGATGTTCCGGTTACATACCAATTTACAAATGTTTCTGTACATGATCCTTCTGTTATTAAAACCAATGGAAGTTATTATGTATTTGGCTCTCACCTTGCAGGTGCGAAGTCTGAGGATTTGATTCACTGGAGTTTAATTGGAGCTGGTGTCACGAAGAACAATCCTATTATTCCAGATGCTATGAAGGAGATGAAAGAAGCATTTACCTGGGCCAAAACTAGTACATTTTGGGCGCCGGATGTGATACAGTTAAATGATGGAAGATACTATATGTATTATTGTACTTGCGAAGGAAGTTCACCCCTGGCTAGTCTTGGTATAGCAGTAGCAGATCAGGTAGAGGGTCCCTATAAAGATTTAGGTATTATATTAAAGTCCGGTATGGGCAGTGATATTCTAAGTGAAGAGGGGGATATCTATGATGCTACCAGGCAGCCAAATGTAGTGGATCCTTGTCTGTATTTTGATACGGAGGGCAGACTATGGATGGTTTACGGTTCTTATTCTGGTGGTATTTTTATTTTGGAGATGAATCCTGAAACGGGATTTCCATTGGAAAAAGGATATGGCAAGAAGATCATGGGGGGAAATCATGTTCGTATAGAAGGAGCTTATGTTTTATATAGTCCAAAGACTTCTTATTATTATATGTTTCTATCCTTTGGTGGCTTGGCGACGGATGGGGGGTATAACATTCGTGTGGTTCGTTCCAAGACTCCAGATGGACCTTATTTTGATGCGGCGGGAAATGATATGATTGCATGCAAAGGGGCAAATGGTACTTTTTTTAGTGATGGTTCCATATTTAAATACGGTACAAAATTAATGGGTAATTTCCGTTTTGCATGGACTAAAGGGGAGAATAATAAAATTCGCAGGGGATATTTATCTCCTGGACATAATTCTGCTTATTATGATTCAGATACTGGCAAATATTATCTGCTATTTCACACTCGCTTTGAAGCAAGAGCAGAAGCTCATGAAGTGAGGGTTCATGAAATGTATATGAATGAAGAGGGGTGGCCTGTGGTAGCTCCTTACAGATATGTAGGTGGAGAGGCAGAAGTATTCAAAGAGGATGAGATACCTGGATTCTATAAATATATAAATCATGGAAATTCTATTAGCAAAGACGTGGTTGTATCAGAATTGATTCAACTAAATGCAGATCATGCAATATCCGGTGCGGTTACAGGAGAGTGGGAGCTTAAGGCAGATGGCAAGAATATTGTCCTTAAAATTGGAGAAGAGATTTATAAAGGGGTAGTCAATATAGAATGGGATGAACCTGGGGAAAAGAACGTGATTACATTTACAGCTCTATCAGAGAAAGGAATCGCAATATGGGGAAGTGGTCTTAATGCAATCTCCCAGATTCGTTAGCCAATTATTGAGAAGGTTAACCATAATTTGATGCAGCATTAGAGTCAAAAGCCCCAATTCATATTGCATCCCTGCAATTTGCACAAATCAGAATGTCTCCTGCTTGGTTGCCAATCCATAAGAATACCTAATTCTCAGAGAAAAGGTCTTCTAATGCATTTATATAGGCCCATTGGTTCTTCCTGTTTGTGCAAAATACATATGAAGTGTTTAGGCTGGGCTATCTAACCCAGGCATCATCCTATTTTAGTGAATAAAAAGGCTGTCAGATAAATTGCTCATAAATACTTGAGAATTATCTGGCAGCTTTTTGGTGTATGAGAGATAGAACAAGGCCTGTAAATAAGTAGTGTCAGTTTGCAAGCCATTGTTTAGATTTTTTGATAACTACTTTGGGTTAGAGTAATTATAGATTGGTGTTTTTGGGGGATTCATCCAAAGGGCTATAGTGGATTCTTACGCTGATGTCTTGGTTATAGTTACCGAAGTTACGTCCAAAGATGGTAAGTCCTCCTACATGTTCTGCGTCTTCTGGTACAGCAAATCTAAATTTAATTGTACTCTTGTAGTCTAGATTTAAATCTTTTAAGGAAACATCGGATATTTGTAAACCATCGATAAATGTTCCGGCATAATTTATTACAATAAGTTTTAATAAACCGTATTGATTCCAGTTAGGAAACCACCAGTCAGGAGTGAAGATTCCTTTAACGTCTCCGAAATCACCAGGACTTGTCCACATACCTAAACATATATCATTTAAGTAAAAATTAATATCAGAAGGCCAGATGTCATTTACACCAGGTGCTTCAGAACTTAATTCCGCAGAAATGGTTATTTGGTCAATCTTTTGGGATACTGGTAAAAAGTTAGGAATGATATATTCTACATAACCTCTAGTAAACCATAAGATATCACTATCGATGCGACTTGGATGGGCAAAATATCTGGCATCATCAACTTCTCCAATTAACTGATTTTTTGTTGCAAGACCACAGGTGGGGAATATTTGATAATCTGAGTAATGCCCAATTTTTATTTCTGTTTCATAAATGTTCTTTTTGTGTTCCTCAATATCGAATTCAACAAGTATCTTATCCAAATGTACCATACATTTCTTTTGATTTCCATGTCCGGCAGATTCACTTACAATGGAAATAATTCCTGAATCCTCTAATTTCTTTATGTGACTGGTTAACGCACCATTGGTAATGTTTAAGCTGGACGCCAGTTCATTCATATTCATGCCTTTGTTTTTTAGCAATAACTTAATAATAGAAATTCTAATTTCTGAACCCAAAGCTTTGAATACATCAAGACCTTCATCCAGTGTTTTTATGTGTAACATGCAAGGTATCCTCCCTTATCTTTTATACGCTACGAGATTTAGACCGTATTTCAGTATTATAAGGCAAAATCTAAAATAAATCAAGCGAA
>DALYNO010000392.1:0-4134 GCA_031975295.1 Anaerocolumna sp.
ACCTCCCTTTTCAATTTAGTTGAATAGTTGTTCAATTATTCATATTATATTCATCATGACTTACTTTTGTCAAGTTAAATTTTCCAAATATAACTGCAATATATTAAGGCTGGGAAATGAAATTATAGTCTTCTCTTGCCTGCTTCTTTGTATCTGCGGAAGCTATCTCAAGTTCTCTCACAGTATTCTAATACAATATGCTCTGAAATACTTAAGGGAATTGAGGTCTAGTATTCTGATAAATGTTTTGAATAAAATTGTATTATTGATACTTATCTGTAAAATCATTGTAATAATCTTTATATTCGCGTTGAACATTTACATCACAGCTATTACTCGTATCAATATTACAAGCGTTTATAAAATCAATTTCCTATTTTCTTACACTAAAAAAGACACCACTTCGAGTGTCCCTAAAAGTATAATATTTCAAATAATAATTCCAAAACCTTCAGTAAGAAACATTACAACCCTTGCCTTAGCATTTCAATCAGCCCATCTGAAATCATTTGATTATCTTTGATGTCCTGCACCATCTGTTCAATATCATATTCAACTTTTTCAATGCTACAAGATACCTTATCTTTATCTATATCAACAACCACATATGTACTTCTGCTATCTCCATGTTTCGGTTTTCCAACAGAGCCAGCATTAATAAAATATTTCCCATTAATGTTTCTGAAATATGGTATATGGGTATGCCCACAGATTATTATATCCTCTGTTATTATTTCAGATATCTGAGTAAGATGTTCTTCGTTTTCAAAGAGATACTCATCTATCCTCAAAGGACTTCCATGAATAATTATAATCTTTCTATTTCCATATTCCAACACAACTTTTGAACTGAGTCCCTTCAAAAAATCTCTGTTTTCATCACTAATACACCAGTTGGTATAGACAGCCGAAGCATTCTTTTGAATCTCCAGCGGAGTCATATTATTTATTTCTTCCAAGCAATTTTTTTTTGACTCAGCAATAACTTTATCATGATTCCCCTGAACAACTATTATCTTATGCTTTCTAATCTTATCAATTACTTCATTTGGATATGGCATATAGCCTACCAAATCACCTGTTGAAACAATAAAGTCAACGTCCTTTTTCTCTATATGTTCCAGAACACTTAGTAGCGCATATTTATTTCCATGTATATCTCCAATTACTGCAATCTTCATATACTTTGCTCCTTATTACCTACAGAGTCAACTTGCGTACATTGATACGCTATATCTGCAAATGCCCTGAATACAGCGATTTCCTGTGTACAAGGTGATCTCAAATTCTCTTTAACAAAGGAAATATCTTCCTCATACATGGTTTCCCTTACTTTTGAAAGTACTGCTTGAAACAATACACTTTTCATCAACTCGCATATCAAGTCTTTTTTTACAACGCTCCACTTCATCAACTAACAAATCTTCTGGTATTGTAAGTACTGCTTTCTTTATCATATCATCAAAGTAGCCTATACTACTGCGGTAATGATAAAAAATCCATTTACCTTCTTTTTTCTCATATACTAATCCAGCTTTTTTTAAAACCTTCAAGTGTTTCGAAACATTATATTGATTCTCTCCCAGTACACCTATAATTTCTGACACACAGATTTTTGAATCAATTGATAAAAGTAACCACATAATCTTGAGGCGAGTTAGGTCTGACAGGGCTTTGAACACTTCTATATAATGCTCAAAAGGGTCTATTTCTAAATCATCCATCTGTCTATTCTCTCCTTTCATACGGCTTGCATTGACTTTAGTATAGCCTAGCTTATTCCTACTGTCAATTAAACTCGAGATTACAAAACTCAAATTCCAATATGCGCATACTTGCATTTATTATTGTAAATACATAATTAATTTAATTTTTCACTTGACAATACAAGGAAACAGTAATATTGTTTTCATATGCCGTTTAACGCATATGTTAAAATTACAGGAGGAAATTCATTATGCAAAATCAAAAGTCTACAAATTTACACGAAATACTAAGGCTTGCTTTTTGGCCAGTGGTAATACTTTTATTGATCTTAGCAAGTTTTGCACTGAATCACTATGACCTAGTTCCCTTTTATGTCACTGCATCGCTTGCACTTATAGGCACTTTTCTTGGTGGTACCTGGCGTTTTGTTGATGGTATAAAGTGCTTATTCCGCGGTAAAATAACCGTCAATGTCTTTGTCACTGTGTCACTAACTGCTACTATGCTCATTGGTGAATTCTTATCGGCTGCTATTGTCATCTTCATTATGACCGTTGCTGATGCGGTGGAAGAATATACCCTAGACAAAAGTAGAAGTGGTATTAAAGGTTTGCTAGATCTTGCTCCGCAAACTGCTACCCTATCAACTGGTAATACTGAAGAAATTATCTCTGTTGAAACCGTTAAAATCGGTGATACACTTATCATTAAGCCAGGTGAACGTATTCCCGTGGATGGTATTGTACTATCTGGTAGTGCAAGTATCAATGAATCTGCCATTACCGGTGAATCTGTTCCCGCATTAAAGACCGCAGGTTCTTCCCTTTATGCCGGTACCTTAAACGAAACTGGAAGACTAGAGTTTCAGGCAACTAAAGTTGGTGCTGACACTACTCTTGCAAAAATTGTCCATCGTATTGAGGAAGCACATGAGCTTAAGGCACCTGTCCAAAAATTAGCAGATCGCTTTACTGCTTGGTTTTTACCAATCGTACTTTTGGCTGCAATATTAGGGTATTTCACAACCCGTAGTCTTCAATCGGCAGTATCCATTCTACTTGTAGCCGCTCCTTGTGCATTGTCCATTGGAACTCCAACAGCGGTAACAGCGGGAATTGCTAATTTATCACGAAGAGGTGTTTTAATCAAAGGTGGTCTATATTTTGAACTTGCTGGAAAAGTAAATGCTCTATTGGTTGATAAAACTGGTACCTTTACCATAGGACATCCTACCGTATTAGACATCATCCCGTTTCAAAATACGAAAGAAGATGAGTTATTACGTTTCGCAGCAATTGCTGAAAAGCACTCAGAACATCCATTATCAAAAGCTGTTCTTAGTGCTGCAGAAGACAAAAATATTTCCATACCAGACCCAGAAGAATTTGTATCAGAAGTTGGTATGGGTGTTACTGCTATCACAGATAGTCATAGAATCTCTGTAGGAAGATTATCATTTTTATCAAGCAAAGGAGCAAATATATCATCTACTGTAAAAAAAGCCATTGACGCTCAAGATAAACTTGGACGCACCAGTATTCTAGTATCAAGAGATGACCAAATCATTGGATTAATAGCCATTGCTGACGATTTACGACCTGAATCTAAAAATGCAGTAGCTGCTATCAATGCCGTTTTAGGTGAAGGAAATATTCATATGCTCACTGGAGATAATGAGGCTTCTGCTAAAGCTATTGCAAAACAAATCGGTGTTACTAATGTACACGCAGGATTACTACCAGAAGACAAACAAGAATATGTCCGTAAATTACAAAAAGAAGGTCTTAAAGTAGCTATGATAGGTGATGGTATTAACGATGCTCCAGCCTTAGCTCTAGCAGATGTTGGTATTGCCATGGGTTCCAGTGGAACGGACGTTGCCATCGAAACTGCGGATGTTGCTTTAATGAATGACGATTTAACCAGAGTTGCGGAGTTTATGTCACTTTCCAAAACTGTAGTGAGACGTATCAAATTGAATATCTTCTTTTCTATGGCTTATAATCTGGTAGGAATTATACTAGGAAACCTAGGTTTATTAAATCCAGTTCTTGCTATCATCTTCCAAGAAGCAGGCACTATTACTGTAATTATCAGCTCGACATTACTATTGTGGGCAAAACCAAAGATATTTAATGGAAAATCAGTAAAACACGTTCAAACAATAAAAAATTTAGCACATGAGTCATAATTCAAAATAACTATTGCTATAGCTTAATTTATCACGTCAATAAAAATAATGTAATTTATAGAGCTAATATAGATGCCTATTATCGGTTTCATATTAGTTCTATTTTTTTGAGTATTTTTCAAATTCGATTTTAATAATTTATTTAATATTTTGGTCTATAAATCCTGTATTGTATTGACAAGAAATATTATTCTGATATAATCCTATTAAATGTATATGAATTGTATGAATTAGAA
>DALYNO010000393.1:0-456 GCA_031975295.1 Anaerocolumna sp.
CAGCTGCTATTATCAATGAAGTAGTTTAGAAGGCAGATCATCCAGTGGAAGCTGAGCCTAAGATTTTCCTTGTGAAAAACGAAGTAAAACCAGTGGAAGCAGATCAGGATAACAGTGAATTGGCAAAAGAAAATTCGTCTCAAAACAGAAGAAAAGACACAAGCAATCTTTCACCAGCCGAAAGTTTTATTCAGAATCTAGCCGTAAAATCTACTCAGGAAACTGGATTTACTGAACAAATAGCAAATATCAGACAGATGCAGGATATAACCAATCAAATTGTGGAGCAGATAAAAATAACAATTAATCCGAGCCAGACAGCTATGGAATTACAGTTAAATCCCGAAAACCTTGGAAAAGTTAATTTATCCGTCGTCTATAAAGAAGGCGTTATGACTGCACATTTTACTGCCCAAAATGAAGCTGTTAAGGAAGCTCTTGAAAGTCAGATCCAGG
>DALYNO010000393.1:466-4134 GCA_031975295.1 Anaerocolumna sp.
AGATCCAGGTTTTAAAAGATAATTTTAGCAACCAAGGTCTTAAAGTGGAATCTGTTGAAGTAACTGTGTCAAATTTTACTTTCAAAGACCAAACCTCTGGTAATACTGGTCATGAATCAGAACAGCCCAGTCAGAGAAACAGACAATTTAGAACTATGGATGATATAGGACAAAAGGAAGATCAGCCGATTAATTCACTTGGAGTACTAGACGAAACCATTAGTAGTGTTGATATTATTGCCTGATAATGAAAGGAGGAACATATGAGTACATTACCCATTGAAAATGGTAAAGTGGTGCAAAATAGCAGTGCTTTATCTTCTGCTTCAAACTCTAATTCTGCGCTGGGTAAAGATGCATTTTTAAAGCTGCTAGTTACCCAAATGAAGTATCAGGATCCATTAAATCCAAGTACAGACACTCAATTCGTTGAGCAGTTAGCCACATTTTCTCAATTAGAGCAAATACAGAATTTAAATACCACCATGAGTAGTAATCAAGCTTTTGGACTTGTAGGCTCTACTGTTGTAGTTGGAACTAAAAATTCAGCTGGTAATACTGTAACTACGCAAGGAACGGTTGATTATATTGTTATGAATAATGGAACACCTAAACTCTCCATCAATGATAGCTTGTATACTTTAGATCAAATACAACAGGTATATGACAGTACCTATTTAATTAAAAAAGGACTACCTTATCTTCCTGAAAAAATCACAGAAACCATTGATAAGGATGACCCCAAGGATTTAACCTTTGAAGTGAATTTAGGTTCTGGTCAAACAGTTGCTACAGATGTTGCATTTATCATAAATGAAAAAATCATTGACGCTAAATACATTAAAGTAGAGGGTAAAAAAGTAACAATTAGCAAGGAAGCTTTTAGTGATATTCCAAGTGGAATTTACAAACCAGTGCTTATGTTTAATGATGCGTTATATACTACAATTTCTAATCAAATAACTTTAACCATAAAAGGCACTGATAAAACACCAGAAGAAAATCCTGATGATAAAACACCAGAAGAGAAAGAATAACATACACGGAAGATACCACGGATGGTAGTGAATAACTGATACATATAATTGGTTAGGAATTTTCAGTTATAACATATATTCTCTAAACCGTGAATCAATGAAACGTCGAAATGGAGTTTGGCGCAGAAAGAGGATACTATGAATCATATTCAGAGAACAAATTACTCTTCCATTGAGCAAATGTCCGGTAATTTAATAAATCATAAAAGAACCGGAATTACCAAGGCTTTTGATAAGAAATTATCCTTTCAGGAAGTTTTAGAGGCAAATCAGTCTAAAGAATTAAAATTCTCAAAGCATGCCAATGAAAGACTTTTAAGCAGAAATATTGACTTATCAGACGAACAGTTAGAAAGACTGTCACTTGGTACTAAAAAAGCCCTGGAGAAGGGAATCAATGAATCACTTGTTATGATAGATGATATAGCATTTATTGTGAACATTAAAAACAATACAGTTATAACAGCTGTTAATGACGGTGATGACAAAGTTTTTACAAACATAGACGGTGCTGTAATTATTTAATTTATTGAATTAAAATGCTGGACCTTAAGGAAAGCATAATACTCCCGAATGACAGAAGGAGATCAAGCACCCAAAACTAGGAGGTCAAATATTATGATGAGATCATTATACTCTGGTATATCAGGTTTAAGTGTACACCAGACAAAGATGGATGTTATAGGTAATAACATAGCTAACGTAAATACAGTAGGATTTAAAGCAAGTTCAGTCAGTTTTTCAGACGTATTTTATCAGACAGTACAAAGCGCAACAGGTCCTAATGCTTCTACTGGTTCTGCAGGACAAAATGCCATGCAAATAGGTTTAGGCAGTAAGGTTGCTTCTATTGTTTCCTCACCGGACAAAACAGGTGGCGCACAAAGAACAGATAATCCTTTTGATATCATGATTAATGGTAACTCATTTTTTATTGTAAATAGTGGCGGCAGCAATTATTTTACGAAAGCAGGTAACTTTACTGTAGATGCTAACGGAACTCTTTGTACCAGCAGTGGTGCTTCCGTTATGGGATGGCAAGTAGACCCTAGTGATCCTACTAAGATAAAAGCTGATACAGTTTCTGCTCTAAAGATAATGTCACCAGAGAATATGTATTCAGCTCCACAGGCTACCACACATACATATGTGTCTGGTAATATTGATATGAAAGATGAGCAGATAGCAGCTGGTGCTGCAGGTAAAGTTGTCAGCCTTTCCTTTTATGATAACTTAGGTCAGGCTTATAATGCAAAAATGGTAGTAACACAATTAGCGGCACCTGCAACAAATCAATATTCAGTTAGACTGGATGATATTACCGATGCAAAAGGAAATTCTATATTTTCAGAACCTGTGACGCCTGCAACAACGCCACCTACGTATAAAGCTACAGGTCAGACTGTTAATATAGGCGGAATTACATATGGTGGAACCAATATTGACACTGCTACAGGTAAACCTACAATACCAACCGGTACACTTCCTAATTTAACTTTTAACGCAAGTACTGGTAAATTTATGACAACCGGTGCAGCGGGAACCACTGACCCAAGTCTTAAAATGGTAATAAGTGCAACTCCAGCAAGTTCTTTTGCACCTTCCATTGATATAGATTTCTCAACAATTACCATGTATGCTGGCAGTGGTACTTCTAATTTAGAATCTACAATGGGTGACTTAGACGGTCTTGGAACTGGTCGTAAGGCTGGTAATATGTCAGGACTTAGTGTAGATACCAATGGTAAAATATATGGCTCTTATGATAATGGTGACAGCAGATTATTAGGACAAATTGCAGTTGCTACCTTTTCAAACCCTGCTGGTTTGGAGGCTGTAGGTGGTAATATGTTTGCGGAAACACAAAACTCAGGTAAATTTGATGGAGTAGGTCAGGATGTATCCAGTGATGGCGGCAGCTTTACCACAGGTGTTTTAGAAATGTCAAATGTTGATTTATCTGCTCAGTTTACAGAAATGATTACAACCCAGAGAGGTTTTCAGGCTAACTCAAGAATTATAACTACATCAGATACTTTATTGGAAGAATTAATTAATTTAAAGAGATAATCTAAAAATGTAATCTAAAGTATAATGGCAGACTTAAGTTTGCCATTATACTCATAAGAAATATAGCTGGCAACTACAATTTGAACTATGCCGCAAATAAATACGAGGGAGGGATTTCTATGATTAATTTAACAAAGTTAAGCGATGCCCAGATTACGCTAAATTCAGACCTTATAGAAACAATTGAAGAAGTTCCTGAGACAGTCATTACACTTACCAATGGGAAAAAAATACTGGTAAAAGAGAGTAGACAAGAAGTTGTTAATCTTGTAAAATGTTACAAAAAAGAACTTTTTTCGCAATATTCAGGGCGAGAATAATAAAATACAAAGTTAGGTAGGTGGAGATTGTGAATTTAGCATCGATAATTGGTTTAGTTTTCGGTTTAGTTATTATGATATTTGGGATGGTTTTTCAGATGGATTCTTTATCCTTAAACTTTGCCCTTATTAATAACTTTATTGATATACCATCAGTATTAATTACATTTGGTGGATCCTTTACAACATTAATCACGATGGAACCAAGTTTGAAATCTTATCTTTCCAAATTAGCATCTTT
>DALYNO010000394.1:0-4128 GCA_031975295.1 Anaerocolumna sp.
TGTACAGCCTGTGGATATTGTATGCCATGTCCAGTCGGTGTAGACATACCGGGATGTTTTTCCTGCTATAATGATAAGTACTTGTTGTCTGGAAGAGGAAATAGACTTAAATATATGCAGACATTAGGTGCATTATCCAAGAAGCCTGCTAATGCTTCAAGGTGCATTGAATGTGGCAAATGTGAGGCGCACTGCCCACAAGGTATACAAATCCGCAAGGAGCTAAAAACTGTAACCAAGGAAATGGAAGGAATTTTTTATAAACCTGTAGTTGGCGTAGCAAGAAAAATTATGCGGATAAAATAATTATAGATTAGACCAGTTTCTTCTAAAATAAGTTTTTCTAAACTGCAGCGGGGTCATTTGGGAGTATTTTTTAAAAACCCCATTAAAATGACTTTGAGAGCAAAAACCAAGATACTGGCTGATTTCAACTGGTGTATATTCTGAGTAGCGAAGCAGGCTTTGAGCCTCCGCTACTCTTTTTTCTTGTATAAAATCAGTAATAGTACTACCGGTTTCTTTTTTAAAAAGATAGCTAAGGTAGGTGGGTTGAAAGCCTATAACAATGGATAATTCCTTTAAAGTAATTTTACAGTGTAAGTGGTTAAAGATATAATCCATAATCTGATTAATAGGTGAGGAAACAGGCTGATTTTTTGGTAAGACTTACTAAGGATCAGCAGCCTCTGGCAGCTACTTTTTTTAAGAATAGTAGTATTATAAAACGAATGAATCCGCATATTTGCTAGGTGTAGTAAGGGTTAACTTCTTAAATTGTCTGTTAAAGTGATATATATTTTCATACCCCACCGCGTAAGCTACAGCACTGACCGACATAGTATGTGTTGATAATAAGTATTTTGCTTTCTCTACACGTTCTCGAATAAGATCTTCCATGGGGGAACATTGAAAGAATTCTTTGTATAAAACAGTAAAGCGTGATCTGCTTAGACTTACTAAAGTAGCCATTTCGCTTACACTCCAATCTTTATGGTAATTCTTAAGAATTTCCACTCTAACTAATTTGAATTTTTCAAATAATTCTGTTTTATAGGGATTCTTAAGATAATTTTCTTGATGGTGGTATTCTCTGGCTATATAAATAAAGTTATTGATAATAATAGACTCCACTGCTTGTTCCCAGAAGATATCCTTTTTAATGTACTCATATTCCAAGGACTTAATAAATAAACGAATTGCACTAAAATTCTGAATTTGAAACGGTGTATTCAGAGGCAAATGAAGTAATTTGAAAAAAGAATCTATTTTGGTACCCGAAAAGTGAAACCAGTCATTAATAAAACCTTCTTTATCATTATAATATAGCTGCGGATAGCCGGGTGAATAAATCATGCAAGTGCTTTGTGGTACATTTGTAAGGGTATCACCTATTTCTACAATTGTTTCTGAGGCAAAAAAAAGAAATAAATAGTTAAGTGATCCATTGGGACGTTTGATATAGCTTTCTATTTTTTCGTGGTAATTGTATCCTACGGAATCTATGTGAAATTTCATCATGTACCTTCCCTTTTAAGAATGTAATTATATAATCTGCTTTATTATGATAAAACAAAAAGTCAAAAAAAACAAAATATTATGATATGTTTTAAATCATATAATAGTATTATACTACAATCATTAGATGCCAATCAATCCATATTAAATTGGCTCTTTATACATAGTCTATGAAAGGATTAATCAAAACTCAATTTCTAAAAATAATACGAAAAAAAATAGGAGAGGATAAAACAATGCAAGCTTATTTATTTGTACATTTTAAAGAAAAAAGAACGCCAGATGGAGAACAGGTTTACTTTGGCGTTAGCAAGGATGGATTTTTGTGGGAAGAAGTTAACGGAGGAAATCCTGTATTGTGGAGTTATTATGGTGATAAAGGAGTCAGAGATTTCACCATAATTAGAACCAAAGAAAGTAAATTTGTAATTATGGCAACAGATTTGAGTTTGTCATATGGAATGTTAAATCAGTATGAGAATTCCTGGGCTAATATTGGTAGAAATGGTAGCAAATCTTTGGTTCTATGGGAATCAGAGGATCTAATACATTGGTCGGAGCAGAAAATGATAAAGCTGGGGGATGATGATTTTGGGTGTTTATGGGCACCAGATATTATATTTGATAAGAAAGATGAAGATTATTTAGTTCACTGGTCTTCACCAAATCGAATCAACAATTATGGAGATAAAGGAATTTATTATTCCAAAACAAAGGACTTTGTGAATTTTTCTAAACCGCAGTTATTGTATCGTAAAGAAGACAGCGGTGTGATTGATTCTGCAATGTATGAAGAAGACGGTAAGTATTACTTATTCTTAAAAAGTGAAAAAAACCCCTCTAAAATTATACTAACAGTTTCAGAGAATATAACAGGACCCTTTGAAAAAATTGAGGAATTCGACAAAAGCATGGAAACACTAGAGGTAGGTCAATACGAAGCACCAACAGCGGTTAAATTAGAAGATGGCAGATGGTGTCTTTTCCTGGACTTTTATGGCTGCTCTGCTGAAGAACAAGGCTATGTTCCTTTTGTTGCTGATGATTTATCATCAGGCAAATTTGTACGTTCAGATCAAGCTTTTAAATTCCCTTATGGCTACAAACATGGCACTATTTTAACGATTACCATGGAAGAATATGAGCGACTGAAATCATATAAAAAATTACCTTCTGAATTTTAATAAAAATCATTTCTAAATCGTTAATAGGATTAGTATAGCAAAGGCCAATGGGTTAAATAAACATGGATTCTAATTTTTCAAAATACTAGGAAGCTTAATTGTAACAACCTCTAGAATAGGGGGAATAATTATTTACCTCCCTATTCCATGGAAGATCCATGGAAGTTGTATTGTATAGATTACAATTAAGCTTATTATACTTATACTTCTGCAATGGGAAAGTATAAATCACATTCACAGTATTGTTTGTTACATCTGGAATAGTCAATGTATTCAAAATGAAATGGTCTGCTTATAGTTTGCTTAATCGTTGGCATCCAGACACCAAATATATAATCCCAAATTCCCCTAAGGGTTAGGGAGGAGATATCCTCTGGGCAATGGTTACCCATGTATGTAAAAACGCCATATTTATGAGGGCGAATGGTTCTTCTATCTAAGGAAGGAGGAACAATACTGGACGAGTCAATCTGAAGTGAGGGGAAATAGTAGGTGTAATCAGCAGGCATTTCTGGCAGGGTGGTAAGACCGATATAAATGTCTTTATTAACTGGATTGACTATATTAAGACGATGGTTGTAAAAGAAATCAATACCATATTTATTAGCAATTTGATGCTTCATGTTCTCCTCTATATTAACCTTATATTCTTTTCCTGCTAAGGAGAGGCTTGGCATTACTAATACTGAACGAAAGAATATAAGCCCATCACCAGCTATATGAAGAAAGTCTGCATTATACCGATCCAATATATTTAGTGGAACCTGATTTCTTCTCCATTTGGCAGGAGTTGTTCCAAATTCATCTTTAAATACCCGATTGTAGGTACGTTCACATCCAAACGAATACTTTGAAGATATAAACTCAATGTTATTCTTCTCATTCATTAAATCACCAAGAGAATCAGCAATTCTTCTTCTCCTGACGTATTCCATAAGCCCTGTAGCAGTTGCACCTTTCCAGATACGCAGTAAATGAAACTTGGATAGGTTTACATTTTCTGAGATATTGTCTAAATTAAGATCTGTTAAAAGATTTGTTTCAATATAGTCTGTAGTATTACTTAGAATTTCCAGTAAATAATTATCCATAAATAGATTACTCCATTCAGCAATTTATGTCCTGTTTTTTCCAATACTTAGATGTATAATTGTAGCACATACCATAAATCAGAACAAGTGTTTTTGTAAAAAACTCCTATAGAGTTTAGAAGGAAAGGAAATGTATGGTAAACAGTGAAGCAGAACTAAAAAAACGTTATTTACAAGCTATGAAGGACTTTGTAGATAACATAAAGGAAGACCCCAATGTAATTGCAATAATTATGTGTGGAAGTCTGGCATACGACCAAATTTGGGAAAAGAGTGATATTGATACGAAAGTTGTGATCAGAGACCAGAATATGAAAAATACTTCTTATTGTATC
>DALYNO010000395.1:0-4122 GCA_031975295.1 Anaerocolumna sp.
CAAAACGTATAAGAATGTACATTTATGCCTTTGACATACTTATCAAAATAGTAAATTGGGTAAACTCAAATACTGAAAAACGAGGATAGTAATATGTTTTATCAAATTGCAAATGCATTGAATCCCATTTCCTTGGAGGAATATAAGGAAAGTATATTGACTTTAGGCTTAATTTCTCTGGAGGAATTTACTGCCTGCTATGAAATGTTTGGTTTTTCAAAAGAAAGTCTTCTTGAATGCCAAAACAGTACCAGGCAAAAGCATGGTCTAGTAGGAACTTACGATTTTTATCATTTTGGTATTATCAGCAGTATAGAAACCAAGCACTTTATCAGATTAAAAGACCGTATAGCACTCTTTGTTAAGGCTAATTTGTTTTTAATTGTTATTATAGAAGACCTTGATTCTAGTATTAGCAAAGACTTAGAGTCCTCCTTAAAGCAAATTAACTTTCAAACCGTTACATTAGAAAGGCTGATCTTTGGCTTTCTAGAGCGATTTATTTATAATAATTATGGAATATTAGAAAAAATCGAATCAGAACTTGGTAAACACGAAGACAGGATTGATCATAATCGCTTAAATAAGAATTTTAATTTTGAAATTACTGGAATTAGAAAGAAGCTATTGCTTTTGGATAATTATTACGAACAACTTATCATTATAGGTGAGGAACTAGCAGATAATTCCATTGGTATCTTTAGTGAAACTAATCTTAGGTATTTTAAATTATTCACAGACAGAGCGAATCGTTTAAGCGGCAATACCCGAATGCTTAACGAATACTGCACCCATGTGAGAGAAGCTTATAATGCACAGTTAGATTACAATCTCAATAATATTATGAAAATATTTACTGTTGTAACAACAATATTCCTGCCTCTTACCCTTATAGTTGGATGGTATGGAATGAACTTAAAAATGCCTGAATTTAGTTGGGATTATGGCTATTTATTTGTTATCCTTCTTTGCATTACAGTTGTTACCTTATGCATAATCTACTTTAAGAAGAAGAAATTTTTATAATTTGTGTACAAAAGCTTTTTCTCTAAAAAATTCATCTACAATAAATTCCGCGCTCTCTGACCACATCAGGGAGCCTGTTTGTATCAGGGCTTCGTATACCTTGGATTTGTAAAACTCATATAAACAAGCATCAAATTCGTTCCCTGATTTTTGACCAATTAAACGCACCACATGTTCTATCTTCATTACCACATCTACTGTTATATCTTCTCCTTTATATATGTAACGATTTACCATAATAATACCACGCCCTTTCCGTCTGCTAGACTTAGTCTCAGACATAATAGCAAATTAATGTTAAACTCTACCCAAAAATTCAAGGTATAACAGAGCTTTTGGGGTATGCAGGGATACCTGATCATGGGGTTCATAGGGTGTCAGCCTGTCTATGGCAATATCTTCATTATATATGCCTGCCACAAACAAAGATACAGTACGTATTGTATTATCATCTGCAACCGGCCCAATTACAATGTCATAGTCATGCTGTATGCCACCAAGAAGTCTATTATCTTTAATCATGGTTAACCATTCTTTGGATAGCCCGCAGAATATCTTGGTATTTAGCTCCTTCTCCAATTTCAACCTAAATTTCATTACATATTTCCCTTCACCACCATATCGTATAAACATATTTTCCGCCCAGCTAAAAGCCTGTTCCTTAATAGTCGTTGTATAAAATCCTCGCCCGAAGTCTCTTTTGTCCTTGGAATGCTTTAGATCAACTTCATCAAACTTAACATTTGTGCCATGATATAAGATGATTTCATTTTCCATTTTGTTTTCTCCTTAAGACATCTTCCACAAAATTAATACTCTCTTCAAGACTTTGTGTGTGAAGTGCCTTATACTGGGAGCGCAGTAATGAAAGTATGCCGTTCTCCATAAACAGCTCAAATACTTCACTGGCCTTCATGTGGTGGTTGAAAGCATAACCTTCTATGGCCTCTACTACCATTAAGTTTTTATCTTTCTCGCTCTGACTCATACTGGCCCTCCTTAGGTTCTATATTCCAGGTAATCTAAAACCAATTTACCTAATTCTTCTTCATGCAAATGATCATGAGATTAAGTCCAGGCGCTTTGTAATTACCTATTTGTTAATTCTATTTCAATTATTATTTAAAAGAACCAAATTCTTAATAGAGGCAGAAGTTTTTACGTTCTATTATGACACATCTGTATGTACGGTAGATTTTGAAATGCCAAACTGTTTAGCTGTCTGCCTCACCGTTGCATTATTATCAATTATGTAATTGGCTATCTCCACTGCCCGTTCTTCTATATAGCCTTTCAAAGGATATCCCCCTATTGTACTTGTTTCTATATTGTATGCACGTTTATTACAAATTATATCACCTTTTAGGCTAGATTATAAGGATAAAGGAGCCTTTGCAGAATTAAGTTATTACCTACCCTTAATCTTACAACGGCCCCTCTTTTGGGTTGCTATTTAATATTCTTCTCTTAATCCAAACTCGGCTGACTCTACCCATTCTTCCGGTCTGGTAGTGAGTTTAACCAATTCCTCTAAAAGTACACAATGAATCTCTTCTTGTTTGATAAGATAACTATAAGTCTTTTTCGCATTTTCATCCTGGGCATTATCCTTTAAGTCATGATAGAAATCCAAACTTTTATGTTCCATATCAAGTGCAAGCCTATAAGAATCTAATTGACTTGGCAGGTCACTAATATCACTTTTAAAATCCTTTAACTGCCCAAATATTTTTCTTGATTCAACTAAAATATCTTCCTCTGTAATAGGCATTGTAAATAAATCCGCTTTACCCAGCAAAATATCTTCATGTTTCTCTTCTTCTTTTGCCAACATGGTAAAAACTATATTAAGACTATTGTTTTTATTTTTTTCTGCCTGTTCTTTGTAATATTTCTCCAAATCCAATTCTAAAGATAAAGCTAATTCTAAAGCATCCATACCTATACTCCTTTTCTTTTGCAACTAACAAAATATTTGTAATATACTTAGTATCTTATAATAAATACCTTATCCCTTTGTATTCTCTTTGTCAAGTTTTTACCTCAATAGATTTTAGAAGGGTACAGTTATATTGTATGGTTTAACTGTAACTTAGTAATGCTTTACTTATGTACTTCTTTCTTGTGGCTATACCACCCCGAATATGTCTTTCTGACTTGTTTACCATAAGTATCTCATTAACCGCATAATATAATTGTTTGTTAATAATAGGGAGTCTGTCCTGTAAATCCTTATGAACAGTGGATTTACTAATTCCAAATCGATTGGCTGTCTCCCTTACTGTTGCTCTTTTCTCAATGGTATAATAGGCTAACTCAATAATTCTTTCTTCGATATATTGCTGCATCCCGGGCCCCCAAGCTTGTTTTTTCTAATATATGCTTGTTTGTCCCACGATATACCAATAGCTAAAACCCTTCTTGTCGCCTTAATTTACGTAATTCATTTCTTTTAACTGCACTTTGCCATTCCATAAGCTGACCGTCTGTTTCGGGCTTAAGTCTTGGAACTTTAACAGGTTCTCCATCTTTATTTAATGCTACAAAGACTAAATAAGCTCTATTAATGGGCTTTCTCATCCCAGCTAAATCTTCAACATAAGTATCCACTCTAACTTCCATAGAGCTCTTCCCTACATAAGTAACCCTTCCAATTAAGACTAAGGTGTCATTTTCATAAGCACCTTCTTTAAATTGCAGGTTATCGATGGCCGCAGTTATTACATCACATTCTGAATGTCTTCTTGCTGTAACACCGCCAACCATATCTATCCATTCTAATAATCTTCCGCCAAATAATCTTCCACTTCCATTTATATGAGAGGGCATTAAAAGCTGTACATGTTCTGTTATAGAATCTTCTACTTTTTTTACTTTGTCCACCATGATACTCCTTATTGTACTAGATGCTAAACCATTTAAGCCAATTCAGTGATATTACCGTATTGCATCAACTAATTCGCAACCCCATCAATATCACTTTCTGTGCTGCTCTCCACTTTTACAATTACTTTGTTGGGAAGACATACTATGGATTCACCATTTTTATCAATTTGTTTTTGATGGACACAGACCTTATCTGGACAGGTTGCATCT
>DALYNO010000396.1:0-4106 GCA_031975295.1 Anaerocolumna sp.
TGAAAGCTTATCCTCTCTATGAACTCCAGCAAATGTTTCAATGGTTTTTAATTTGAGCTTAGTGAGTGGCAGAAGTTTCTTACAAGTGTTAAACTTTTTATATAAATCGAAACTGTCTATAGTAGTAAGAGGATTATAAATCGTATATTGTTTACATTTCTTCTCTAAGTAAGGAAGGTCAAAGCCTGATCCATTATAATGAATAATTCTTTTAAAGTCCCCTAAAAACGTTAAAAATGCTTCTAGTATCTCTAGTTCGCTTTGCATGTCGTCAGCGAACCATTGCGTAAGCTGCCAGGCATCTTCTTTGTAATACATGGCACCAATTAGATAAAGATAAGAGGCTGAGGGTAAAAAACCAGTCGTTTCAATATCAAAGAAAATAATATCTTCTTTTTTATATGGTTTGTGTATAGGGTAATTTAATTTAATTTCTAATTTGTTGTTTCGTATCAGCATAGTATATCCTTCTCAAGTAATCAATATAATTGTAAATATTCACCTTAAATAGCAGTTACTAATATTGTACCATACTTACAAGACTTTACAACAGATTATAAAGAGTTAGGTTGGACTTATTTCTTAAGGGTACAGCTATAGAATGAAAATAAGTGTGTATTTTCTGTGTTTTATGTGTTAGAATGAATTTGATTTCCAAATTTCTTTTCTAGTGGGAAATAATACTATATCTATAAGCTAATGTATGAGTTAATCTTATAACTTGGTTGTTTTGGGGAATATTATCAATGGTTATGGTTACATTACTTAAACCTGTAATAGTTCGGTTATTTCATATTACTCCTGGCATGTTTGGATTGTTTCATTACGTCAACAATATAAAAGTTCAGGTTTATGTTATTGTATCAATAAAATAAGTTTCGTAAAGGCGTATATTAAAAGCTTTCCCTACCTTTGTTAATAGAAACTTGCAAAGGTGACTAAAAAGAAATGAAGGAAGATTTTAATAAAAAAGAGGTGGTTAAATATGAGCTTAAATTTCAATGAAGATTTAGTGGGATCAACCAAAAGTTATCTCAGCGGATTTTTAAGAGTGGCCCTGGTGGGGATTCTAGTGTTGATCCAGATGGCTATTATTTTGTTATTGACCTATTGGCTCAGCGAATCGACAATTTATATTTATATGTTTATTGAGATTGGGAGTATTTTTATTACCATAGGTCTGGTCAATGATAATAGGAATGCATCTTATAAAATTGGATGGATATGTATCGTATTGATACTGCCTTTGACTGGTCATATCATGTATGCTTTGTGGGGAAAGTCAAGCGCAAACAAAAAAATCGAAAAGAAAATTCTTGCAACATTAAATCATGGAAATCAGTATTTGAGCTATAACACTGATCTTGCCAGTGAATATGCATTAAGATATCCAACCAAAAGTAGAATTTCCAGGTATATGGAGTCTCAGCACTTTCCTTTGACTAAAAATAATCAGATTACCTATTATCCAATGGGAGAAGATACGTTTGAAGCCATATTTGAAGATATTAAAATGGCTAAGAATTTTATTTTAATTAATTTCTTTATTGTTGGCGAAGGGGTATTGTGGGATAGAATTCACCAGTTGTTACGCCAGAAGGTTGGGGAAGGGGTTAACGTAAAGTTTATGTACGACGACTTTGGAGCTACTCTTAGAACTTCTAAACATTTTAGAAGGGATTTGGAGAATGAAGGCATTGAAACAGCAGTGTTTAATCCCATTCATAAATATACGGATAAGCTGTACATGAATTACAGAAGTCACCAAAAAATCATCGTGATAGACGGTAATATTGGTTATACTGGTGGTATGAACTTGGCGGATGAGTACGTTAATTTAATTGATAGATTTGGCACTTGGAAAGATAATGCAGTGAGAGTTTACGGAGATGGAGTTTGGGGACTAACGGTTACTTTTTTACAAATGTGGGAGATTTGCAAAAATGGAGAAAGAATAGATTATAACCCATATCGACCAACAGCAGCGTTCCAACCTAACGATGTGTATTGTCATGCAATCTCTGACGGTCCCGCTAACAACCCAAACAATCCGATTGAAAGTATTTATAAGCAGATAATTAACTATGCGAAAAAATATGTTTATATTACAACACCCTATCTGATTATTGAAGATGATATGAAGCAGGCGCTGATTACAGCTGTAAAAAGTGGCGTGGATGTTAGAATTATAACTCCCTATATTCCAGATAAGAAGAATGTAAAAAGACTTACAAATTATAACTATGGACAGCTTTTGGAAGCAGGAGTTAAAATTTATGAATATAAACCAGGGTTTATACATGCGAAGACTATAATTAATGAAGATTGCGGTATAGTAGGTACCATAAACATGGATTACAGAAGTTTCTATCTTCATTATGAATGCGGCTTGTGGATGTGTAACAGAGAGGTGATTGATGTTATAAAAGATGACCTGTTAAAAACAATGGATATCAGTATTGAAATAAGTTATCAGGAGTGGAAGAACAGGCCCTGGTACTTAAAAAGTTATCAAAAATTATTAAATGTATTTTCAACACTTATGTAAAACAAAGGAGTAATTATGCAGGAATTATTGTTAAACGGCCTCTGGAAAATGAAAATTAATGGGCAAAATATTTATGAGATTAAGGAAACTGAGCTAGATGCCGCTGTACCAGGTTCTGTTTACGGAGCACTGCTGGAGCTTCAATTAATTCCAGATCCTTTTTATAGAGATAATGAATTAAATACATTGAAACTTATGGAGAATGATTTTACTTACGCCTATGACTTTCATCTGAAGGATGAAATGCTACAAGCAGATGGACTGCTCTTACGCTTTGATGGGATTGATACCTTAGGGGACGTTTATTTAAATGACCAATATATTGGTAGTGCCTATAATATGCATAGGGTTTGGGAGTACCCTATAAAGGATTTTGCTAAATCAGGCAATAATCACTTAAAAGTAGTGCTCCATTCGCCTACGAAGTATATTAAGGATGAACAGAAAAAGTGCTATACTGGTGGAAGTTCTGAATGTATGGAAGGGTTTCCTCATATTCGTAAGGCCCATTGTATGTTTGGTTGGGATTGGGGTCCAAGACTTCCGGATGCCGGAATCTGGCGTGATGTTAAAATACTTGGTATAAATAAAGGTCGTTTTGATTGGGTATATGTAAAACAAAGTCATGAACCAGGGCAAGTTGTATTGGATATGGATTACAGTATAGATTTATGCAAAGAGGATGAAGAATTATCTGTAAGATTTAGTGTAACTGGTCCGCAAGGTGAGATTTATAACCAGGATGAGGATGAAACCATTACCATAATAGAACCCAAATTATGGTGGCCAAAAGGATATGGAGAACAGCCGCTCTATTGTATAAAAGGTGAATTACTTACTAAGAATGGTGAAATTCTTGATACGTGGATTAGAAAAATTGGTTTAAGAACGGCTACAGTAAGAAACGAAAAAGATCAATGGGGTGAAAGTTTTGCTCACGAAATCAATGGTGTGCAAATTTTTGCCATGGGAGCAGATTACATTCCAGAGGACAACCTGTTTGGTAGAATAACAAAAGAGAGGACAAGAAATTTACTTCTTGATTGTGTTGCTGCCAATCATAATACCATTCGTATATGGGGAGGTGGTTATTATCCAGATGATTACTTCTTTGATCTATGCGATGAACTTGGACTACTTGTGTGGGTGGACTTTATGTTTGCTTGTGCAAGTTATGAATTAACTGATGAGTTTGAAGAAAACATTACACAAGAAGTAATAGATAATGTGATTAGAATCCGTCATCATGCAAGTCTTGCAATTTGGTGCGGTAATAATGAGATGGAAACACAGGTACAGGATAAAGCTTGGAAACCATCTCCTAAGCAGGTTATGGATTATATTAAGATCTTTGAATATATGATTCCAAAGCTTGTTAAAGAATATGATCCCAATACTTTTTATTGGCCATCTTCACCTTCTTCAGGCGGTAATTATGAAGATTCCTGGAATTATGATAAAGGCGATACGCATTATTGGGATGTATGGCACGGTAATAAGCCTTTTTCAGAATATAGAAAGTTTCATTTCCGTTATGCCTCAGAATTTGGATTTCAAT
>DALYNO010000397.1:0-4101 GCA_031975295.1 Anaerocolumna sp.
GTAATAAATAAATACAAAGAGCAGGCAAAAGCAATATTTCATTTAAAAGCTGAAAAATATGCGAAGATAATGAAAGTAAGTTATAAAAATATTACTGTAAAAGAGCAAAAGACCAGATGGGGAAGTTGCAGCAGTCTTGGAAATCTGAACTTTAATTGGAAGTTAATTATGATGCCTGAAGCTGTAGTAGATTATGTAGTAGTTCACGAATTATGCCACTTGAAATTTATGAATCATTCCAAGGAGTTCTGGCGTGAAGTTGAGAAAGTTCTTCCAGACTATAAAAAGCTGAAAGATTGGTTGACAAAAAACGGTATTCTGTATCAAAAATATTAAACTCAAACACAAGGAGAAATAAAATGTTATATATATGCTATAATAAATGTACAACTTGCCAAAAAGGAAAGAAATGGTTAGATGACCATAAGTTAGAAATACAGGTAAGGGATATAAAACAAGATAATCCTAGTTATGAAGAATTAAAAAGTTGGTATGAAAAAAGTGAAGTACCACTTAAGAACTTTTTCAATACCAGCGGATTGGTTTACAAAGCTATGAACCTAAAAGATAAATTGGCAGAAATGAGTGAGGAAGAGCAGCTAAGACTCTTAGCAACAGATGGAATGCTTGTAAAACGTCCATTAATTATTAGTGACGATAAAATCCTAATAGGATTTAAAGAAAAACAGTGGTTGTCACTTCTGCCAGAGAAAAGGAGTTGATTAAGCTGGACAATAAGTTAAATCATTTCGATGAACAAGGTAACGCTGTCATGGTGGATGTATCAGAGAAAAAGGATACTGTACGAACTGCTCTGGCGGAAGGAAAAATTATTGTAAATAGGGAAATACTTGAGGCTATAGCAGGCAATCATATTGAAAAAGGAGATGTTCTAGGGGTTGCCAGAGTAGCGGGTATTATGGCTGTTAAGCGTACCTGGGAGCTTATTCCTATGTGCCATCCGTTAAATATTCAAAAGTGTGCTATAGATTATGAGATTGATAAAAATAAATCATTAATTAAAGTTACCTGTCAAGTGAAAACAGAAGGTAAAACTGGCGTGGAAATGGAAGCGTTAACAGGTGTGCAAATTACCCTGCTGACAATTTATGATATGTGTAAAGCAATTGATAAATCCATGAAATTGACAGATATTCAACTGGTTGAAAAAACTGGCGGAAAAAGCGGTGTATTTATGAACAAGGAATCAAATCATAGATTTGACAACATATAGTTTTAGAATGGAATGATGACATGTTAGATTTATATAGCAGAGAGATTGATTACGTCCGAATTTCCGTTACAGACCGATGCAATCTTAGATGTGTGTATTGTATGCCGGAACAAGGTGTGGATTATATTCCTCATGAGCAAATATTAACTTATGAAGAAATAATTAAGTTATGTAAGTGTTTTGGTAAATTAGGAATCCATAAAATAAAAATTACTGGTGGGGAACCTTTAGTAAGAAAAAATCTACCCTTTTTAATAAAGCAAATGAAAGAGATTACAGAAATTAATCATGTGTCCCTAACAACCAATGGTATATTATTAAAAGAGCAGATGAGCTCATTGGTAGAAGCTGGTATAGATGCAATCAATATTAGCTTAGATACTCTGGATGATAAGAATTTTGAGGCACTGACCAGATTCCCCTATAAAAATAAAGTAATAGCAGGATTGAAGGAAGCTTTAACATATGAGGAGATACCTGTTAAGATTAATTGTGTACCTATGAACGCTTACAATTCCACACAGAGTATTTTAGATATGATTCATCTTGCAAAACACAATAAGCTCCATATAAGATTTATTCAAATGATGCCAATAGGACCCAGCAAACATTTATCCTGTATGACGGAAGAAGAAATAAAAGATATTGTAACAAAGAATTGTGGGAGTTTGATACCCTATGATAAAACTTTAGGAAATGGACCAGGCAGATATTACAGTATTAAAGGCTTTCATGGAAAGATAGGGTTTATCAGTGCTGTAAGTCACCAGTTCTGCGATTCGTGTAACCGAGTGCGTTTAACCTCGGAAGGTGTATTAAAAACCTGTCTCCAATATGGAGGGGGAATCTTATTAAAGGACTATCTAAGAGATGGGATGTTAGAGGAGGACTTGATAGAACTTATAAGAGCAGGCATTTATAATAAGCCTAAGAGACATCAGTTTAATTCAGCCATAACATTAGAAGAATCAATAAGTAATCAGAATTTGGAACAGAAAAATATGTTTCAAATTGGAGGATAAGCGTTGTAAATCTACAAGGAGATATCAGAATGGGTAAGATTATAGCAGTTTGTATTAGCGAAAAGAGGGGAACCGCTAAGAAAGATATAAAGGAAGGCATATTTATAGAGGGATTTGGCATAAAAGGAGATGCTCATGGTGGTAATTGGCATAGACAAGTTAGTTTGATTTCGAAAGGAAAAATAGATGCCTTTAACGCACTTGGAGCAGAAGTAGATAATGGTGCCTTTGGTGAGAATCTGATTGTTGAAGGATTTGATTTCAGAGAATTTCCCATAGGTACAAAACTACAATGCAAGGAAGTAATACTTGAAATCACCCAAATAGGTAAGGAATGCCATTCTCATTGTGAGATATTTCATAGAGTAGGGGACTGTATTATGCCAAGAGAAGGTGTATTTGCCAGAGTTATAAGGGGAGGTAAATTTGCTGTTGGTGATAGTATGACAAGGGTAGAGTGAGGTGAAAGCGTTGATTAATGTAGGAATATTAACCGCTAGTGATAAAGGTTCCATTGGTGAGCGTATGGATACTAGCAGTGAGGTAATAAGAGAAATAATTGAATCAAAAGGCTGGTGTGTAACAGAATATAATATAGTCCCCGATGATATAGAAGATATCAAACAGATTATGATAGATTGGTGTGATCATCATAAAGTTGATTTAATACTTACTACCGGCGGGACAGGATTTTCCAGAAGAGATGTAACGCCAGAAGCTACAAATGAGATTGCAGAACGCCTTGTACCTGGCATAGCTGAAGCAATGCGTTATTATAGTCTTGGGATAACAAAACGTGCTATGTTAAGCAGAGGTATTTCGGCAATCAGAAAAAGTACGTTAATTATTAATCTTCCAGGCAGCCCAAAAGGGGTGAAAGAAAACCTGGAAGTAGTAGTTGATACATTAGAACATGGTATTGCCATTCTGAAAGATGAAGAAGGAGAATGCGGAATACCCGTATAGACATTTGAAAGGAGCAATTAATATGATGAATCCAGCTAAATTGTTAAAACTCAAAGGAGCCTGGGATAAATTTACCAATAATCATCCTAAGTTTCCTAAATTTTTAGAAGCGGTACATGGCAAAGCAATGATGGAAGGGACAGTGATAGAGATTACAGTCACTACCCAATCAGGTGAGACCATAAGCTCTAATCTTAAACTTACTGGCTCTGATATTTCCTTATTTTCAGAATTAAAAGATTTAGCCAAATAAAGTATATCAATCTACTTCAATACTTTTATAATTAAGAATCTAAAAATGATAAAAGTATTGAAGCATTTTTTACATAATCCTAACTAGTTCATTCATTCTGTCCGGCAGGACGTTCCGGCCTTTCACCACTATTTCCACCCATTGGGCCTTCTCCAGTTCCCCCTTTACCACCAAATTCTCCTTTACCACCTAATCCACTTTGCCCTCCAAAACCACCATTGTTTGACAGGGTTTGATTCGCATTTATGGTTTCTGACACTGTAAATTTATGGACTAAGGTTCCGCCATTGTAATTTCCTTTTGTGTACACTTGATTAACACTTTTGGTAGAGTAAGTACCACCTGCATATAGATGAAAACTAGAACCATTTGTTAAGGAAGGTGAAGATATAACAACAAATTGATAATCTTTTAATGGAGAGAAAGTTGCTATGTCATTTCCATCAATATCCTCCAGATGTACAAGGGTGCCTGCACTTTGGACTCCGTCATAAATCATAACTATAGAAGCCTGGGTTGAGGTGGCAGAAGGAGTCATTGCCATTCCTGTACTTCCGGCAGCCATTAAAACTCCGCCAGTGATAGCAAAGGTCTTATCATAATCCAATACACCGTTGCCGCCATCA
>DALYNO010000398.1:0-1681 GCA_031975295.1 Anaerocolumna sp.
TTATTAGATAATCATATGGTAGACCATATGATTATACAAGTTGCCCCAGTGCTGTTGGGAGAGGGAATACCATTGTTTACCCAAATGGAAACATTACAGAGGTATCATCTAGAAGAGGTGAAAAAATATGGGCAATTTGCGGAATTAATTTATAGCAAAATATAGAATGAGAAGAGTATACCCTAAAAAGTGGAGGTAGAATGAATCAAATATATATAAGTACGTGGAAGAACCTGGAGAGTATTTGCCTGGAAAACAGTAAATTACGAATTGTCGTAATTCCTGGTTTAGGAGGGAAAATAGCATCAGTTTACTTAAAGGACAGAGCCTTTGAAGCAGCGGCTGTAAATAAAGAAAAAGAATATTGCCTTCCTAATAAAAATGCAGATTTTTCTAAATTTGATGGGTCGGGTATAGATGATGCTTTTCCTAATATAGTAGAAGCAGAGGTACTGTATAATGGAGAAAACCAATATTATCCAGACCATGGAGAAATATGGAGCAGTGCTTTTGCATATACCCTAGAGGAGGATAAGATCTGCCTGTCATATAGAAGTAGGCAGTTTCCTTATATTTATAAGAAATGGATTTCCTTAGAAGATGATTCTGTGCTAATTCATTATGATATTGAAAATGAATCAAATCGTATTTTCCCCTGTATATGGACTTTTCATGGATTGTTCAGGTATGAGGAAGACATGCAGCTTATATATCCCCAAGGGATTGAGCGTATGAGGAATGTACTATCGAGCAGAGAGTTAGGCGAAGAAGGGGTATGTATACCTCTTAAGAATGACACATATGATTTTTCTAAAGTGCCACCTATTGAATCAAAAACTATGGTGAAATATTATGCAGAAGAGAAAGTAAAATACGGAGCTTGCGGCTATAGATATCCGAAACAAGGCGTAGAATGTATTTTAGAATATGATGCCAATAAGTTACCATATTTGGGTGTGTGGATTACAGCTGGAGGATTCAGAGGTGATTACAACCTCGCAATAGAACCGTCTACCGGATATTATGATGATATACGAATTGCAGAGAAAAATAAGAGTCTACATTTGCTTTGTAAAGATAGTCCACTGGTCTTTGATTTGAAAATTACAGTAAGGGAATACTTGATTTAGCAGTATTCTGCTCCTTGTAAAAGTATGCTTTATAAGATTAACTTATTGATGTAACAACGAAATATAACTTTTCATTAAATTTTTCATGTGGTATAATACTATAAAAATAGACGGAGGTACAAAGATGTATTCATTTGATGATATTAAAGGGTTTGACCCGGATTTAGCAAAGGCCATGGAACTAGAAATTGGCAGACAGAATAGCCATATTGAATTGATAGCTTCTGAAAACTTTGTAAGTAAAGCTGTTATGGCAGCTATGGGTAGTCCTCTTACCAATAAATATGCGGAAGGTTATCCCGCTAAAAGATACTATGGTGGTTGTGAATTCGTGGATATAGCAGAGAATTTAGCAATAGATAGAGCCAAGGAATTATTTGGCTGTACTTATGCCAATGTTCAGCCGCACTCTGGGGCACAGGCCAATATGGCAGTATTTTTTGCATTGGTTAAACCTGGGGATACAGTAATGGGTATGAACCTTGCTCATGGTGGGCATTTAACCCATGGAAGCCCAGTTAATATGTCAGGAAGTTATTTTAATATTGTAC
>DALYNO010000398.1:1691-4054 GCA_031975295.1 Anaerocolumna sp.
TTACGGTGTAAACGCAGAGGGTTTTATTGATTATGATGAAGTTAGAAAAATTGCCCATGAATCTAAACCAAAGTTAATTGTTGCTGGAGCAAGTGCCTATGCTAGAAAAATTGATTTTAAGTTATTTAGAGAAATAGCAGATGAAGTAAATGCTTTGTTAATGGTTGATATGGCACATATTGCAGGGCTTGTGGCAGCGGGTGTTCATGAAAGTCCTATCCCATATGCCCATGTTACAACAACTACAACCCATAAGACCTTAAGAGGTCCCAGAGGCGGCATGATTTTATCCAGTGCTGAATTTGCTGAAGAATATAAATTAAATAAAGCAATATTTCCTGGAATTCAAGGTGGACCTTTAATGCATGTAATAGCTGCTAAAGCTGTATGCTTTAAAGAAGCATTAGATCCTTCATTTAAAGTATATGCTAAGAATGTTGTTGATAATGCACAGGCTTTAAGTAAAGGTTTGATAGAGAGAGGATTTAACATCGTATCAGGAGGAACTGACAACCACTTAATGTTAGTGGATTTGCAAAATAAAGGTGTTACTGGCAAAGAAACAGAAAAGTTACTTGATGCGGCGTATATAACTTGTAATAAGAATACAGTTCCTAATGATCCGGCATCTCCATTTGTAACCAGCGGTATTCGCCTTGGTACACCAGCAGTAACCACAAGGGGCATGAACGAAAAGGATATGGATACCATTGCCCAAGCTATTTCCATGCTTATCGAGAATGTGGAAGTTAATAAAACAGAGGCAATGAAATTGGTTCAGGCTTTAACTGATAAATATCCATTGTATTAAATATATACCAATATAGGTTACAATCTGTTAAGTGCCCACTGTTAATTTGACAGTGGGCACTACATAATTATTTGAGTGTTTTTAAATTTAACAGATTACCCTACCCATTCTACCTTAAGGCTTTTTAAATGCAGATATTTCTTAGAACCATTAAGAAAGAAATTATATTTTGTTGTATAAAATATTAGGAAAGTTAGGATAAAAATGTAAATATCTATTGACGTATAGTACCATATAGTACTATACTATATAGCATGGAGGTGAAAACTATAAAAACTTACGGTGGTTTTCTAATATCACAAATCAAACAACTTCAAGGACGAGTATTTGAAAAAATGTTGAAAGAAAGCGAGGTTGACGCCTTCAACGGTGCACAAGGTAGAATATTGTATGTACTTTGGGAGCATGAGAGCCTTACAATAAGTGAGATAGGCCGTTTAACTTCTCTTGCAAAAACCACACTAACAAGCATGCTTGACAGAATGGAAGAAGCAGGACTTGTAAATAGGGTACCAGATGTCAGAAATCGCAGACAGATCATAATTTCCATTACCCCAAAAGCCAAGGCGTATCAGGAAAGGTATGATATTGTATCTAATCAGATGAATACTTTATTTTACGAGGGGTTTACTGAGAATGAAATATTAGATTTCGAAACCAAATTAAGAAGAATCATTCATAATTTGGAAGCAAATTAGGAGGAGAAGTAATGAATAGTCAAGTAAAAGATGATATCATTAAATTAATTGAAAGAAGCCGTGATGCAATTGTATGCTCTATTGATGATATGGGGTATCCCAATGCAAAATCTATGTTCCGAATGAAAAATGAGGGACTTCATACTTTTTGGTTCTCTACTAACACATCAGCAATTCGTACAGGGCATTGGCTGAAACGTCCTCAGGCTAGTATTTATTTTGTAGATGCTGATGGTTTTCATGGATTAATGCTTACAGGAGTTATGAAAGTATATTCTGATAATGAAACCAAGAAAGATTTCTGGAGAGAAGGAGATGAAATGTATTATTCTCTTGGACCTACAGACCCGGATTACAGTATATTATGTTTTAAAGCTGAAAAGGGCAATTATTATCATGGATTACAGAGACATCTATTTAATGTAGTGAATGAGGTGGAAGAGCAGTATGCCATATCAGAAAGTTAAAGACTGTTCTATTTACTATGAAGACTTTGGTATTGGTGAACCTATTCTCTTTTTACACAGTGGTTATAGTAGAGGAATTATCGCTTTTAGTGGACAAATTCAGCCTTTCTTTCATTCTTTCCGTTGCTTGATGCCAGACTTTCGCGGACATGGACGTACCTTGAGTGAAAATAAAGATTGGGATACTCAAATAATTGCTGATGACATGATAGCATTTTTAGAGGAATTACAAATCGAGAAGGTGCATCTGATCGGATATAGTTTGGGTGGTGGGGTAGCACTCCACATGGCAACCCAATACCCTCACCTTATTAAAAGTATTACCCTGATAGGTTGTAGTGGTATTGCTGATTCTACTGGTGCAAAAGATTATGAACCAGAAGCCTT
>DALYNO010000399.1:0-4043 GCA_031975295.1 Anaerocolumna sp.
AAGTACCTGGAGCTAACAATCACTACAACGGCCCGAGTGTTGCTTCTTATAGTGAAAATATTAAAAACAATGTTGAAGAATTAAGAGACAGTAGAATTAATTACCAGAATCCCTTCCTCTCCTTTGAAACAGAAGAGATTATTGGAAAACGTCTCGTTGAAATTATGAAAGACCTTACAACTACCACAGAAAAGGAAGTTAAATCTGCGGTACATAAGGCTTGGCAGGAACAAGAAGCCAAGAGAGAAGACCTTAAGCGAAAAGGCGAAGAAACCATAGCTTATCTGAAAGAAACTGGAAGAAAAGGTATTGTCCTTGCAGGTCGTCCATATCATATAGATCCTGAAATCAACCATGGTATACCTGAATTGATTAATTCCTATGGTGCTGCTGTATTAACTGAGGATGCAATCTCTCATTTAGGAGAAATTGATCGCCCCTTAGTAGTAGTGGATCAATGGATGTATCACTCCAGATTATACGCAGCTGCTTCTTATGTAAAAACAATGCCTAATCTGGAATTAATACAATTAAATTCCTTTGGCTGTGGTCTTGATGCAGTTACAACAGATATGGTAAATGATATTTTATCAAAGTCTGGAAAGATATATACTGTATTAAAAATAGATGAAGTAAATAACTTAGGTGCTGCAAGAATACGTATTCGCTCTCTTCTATCTGCAATTAAAGATAGAGAACACAAGCATTTAGCCAATCATACCGTCGTTTCCAATGCATATAAGAGAGTTGTATTTACTGAAGATATGCGTAAAAACTACACCATACTATGCCCTCAGATGTCTCCTATCCATTTTGATATACTTAGACCTGCTCTTGCTGCTAATGGATACAATGTTGAGATACTGGGAAATGATAATCACACTGCAGTAGATGTAGGACTGAAGTACGTAAATAATGATGCTTGTTATCCCTCCTTAATGGTTGTTGGTCAAATTATGGATGCTCTATTATCAGGCAAATATAATCTTGATAAAGTAGCAGTTATGATTACCCAGACTGGTGGCGGCTGCCGTGCTACTAACTATATTAACTTTATTAGAAGAGCTCTTGAAAAAGCTGGCATGGAGCATATTCCCGTAGTTTCTTTAAGTGTTAGCGGCCTCGAAAAGAATCCGGGAATGAAATACACACCAAAACTTCTTTTTGCTGCAATCCAGGCTTTGGTTTACGGTGATGTATTCCTAAGAGTTTTATACCGTACCAGACCTTATGAAGTGGTTCCTGGCTCTGCCAATGCCCTTTATGAGAAATGGAATGAAATCTGTAAGCAATCCGTAACCAATGGTAAATGGGGTGAATTCAAGAAAAATATCAGAGGGATTATAGCTGATTTTGATACTCTTCCACTTAAGGATATTAAGAAACCAAGAGTTGGTATTGTAGGCGAAATCCTCGTGAAATTCCTTCCTGCTGCCAATAATTATTTGGTTGAATTATTAGAAGCTGAAGGTGCAGAAGCAGTTGTGCCTGATTTAATTGATTTCTTTATGTACTCCTTTTATAATGCTAACTTTAAAGCAGAATATCTTGGCTTTAAAAAGAAAGGTGCCCATATAAGCAATATATTAATTCAAGCAGTAGAGTTAGCCAGAAAAGAAGCTAGAATTTCTTTAGAGAAAAGCAAACGTTTTGTACCGCCTGTTCCTATTAAGAAATTAGCAGACTACGCTTCTCCTATTGTTTCTGTCGGTAACCAAACTGGTGAAGGCTGGTTTTTAACAGGTGAAATGATTGAATTGATTCATTCTGGCGTACCCAATATTGTATGTACCCAGCCCTTTGCCTGCTTACCAAACCATATAGTAGGAAAAGGTGTTATTAAAGAACTAAGACACAGATACCCAGACTCTAATATTGTTGCTGTTGATTATGACCCTGGTGCCAGTGAAGTTAATCAGTTAAATCGTATTAAACTTATGCTTGCGACTGCTAATAAGAATTTAAATAATGCATAATCATGTTTAGTATCCTAAGTAGAGTCTTATAAAAGATAGATTTTTATATCGATTGATTTTAAATACCTTTACAGCGAAACAGTATGATATTGGTGTAATTCCTTATATCATACTGTTTTTATGTGTAACGGTTTTTTGTATAGTATTCTATTGTAGATAACAATTTTATTTAATTATTTTAACAAATTTCTTTTTCCCTATTTTTATAACATCACCACAGAATAACACTCTTTCATAATCCTCTTTACTTATGATTTCATTATTTATTTTGACACCACCTTGCATCACAAGGCGTCTAAATTCACTTCCGCTTGCAGTATATCCTTCTTTTAATAATAGTGGAATCACATCTCCTAATTTATCTTCTTCCAAATCAATAATTAATTCGGGTATATTATCAGGAATAGCCTTTTTTGAGAATGCCTTTTCATAGTAAAGGATTGCCTTCTCCTTCTCTTCTACTGAATGATATAACCCAGTAATTAACACTGCTAAATCGTACTTTAGGTCTCTTGGATTCTTACCATTCGCTAAATCTTCCTTCATCTTATCTATCTCATCAGGATGTACATCTGTAACTAACTCATAGTCCTTAATAATTAATTCATCCGGAATCTCCATCACTTTTTTAAATATTACGTGAGCTGGTTCATTAATCCCAATATAATTTCCAAGACTTTTGCTCATTTTTTCTATACCATCTAGACCTTCCAAAATTGGCAGAAACAGCGCTACTTGTTGTTCTATTCCCATTGATTTTTGTAAATTTCTACCCATTAAAATATTAAAAGTCTGATCTGTTCCACCAATCTCAATATCTGCTTTTAGGTGAATGGAATCATAAGCCTGCATAAGTGGGTAAAAAAATTCATGAATGCCTATGGGTGTATTATTTTTATAACGAGTACTAAAATCATCTCTTTCCAGCATTCTAGCAACTGTTGTGGTAGCTGCCAAAGATAAGGTTTCTTCAAAGGTAAGTTTACTTAACCATTCACTATTAAAGCATACCTTTGTTTTACTTCTATCAAGAATTTTAAATATTTGTTTTGCATAGGTTTCTGCATTTTCTAATACTTCTTCTGTAGTAAGTGCTACCCTGCCTTTTGACTTTCCTGTAGGATCACCAATTTTGCCAGTGAAATCACCAATTACAATAACAGCTTCATGACCTAAATCCTGAAGCTGTTTAATTTTTCTAAGAACTACACTATGGCCTAGATGAATATCCGGTGCGCTAGGGTCTAGCCCTAATTTAACTATTAATGGTTGATTCTTTTCAATGGAACGCTCTAATTTACACTTTAATTCCTCCATACCAACAAGAGTCTTCACTCCTTTGTTAATTATTCTAATCTGCTCGTCTACTGATAAAATCATTGTAACTTCTCCTTTAATTTGATTTTAAAGTTTACAACATAAAAAAAACTCCCAGTCCTTATTCAAAAGGACGGGAGTATGCTCCGTGTTACCACCTTAAGTTCATAAACAACTCACGTTGCTTACCTTTTCAAGTACTCCAAAATTACTGGGTAATACTCTAGCACTATAACGTGTGCGGGATTCCGTCACAGCCTACTTACATTTCGGTGTGAAGCTCAAAGAGGTATTCGTATACAGTTTTCCATGCACCTCTCATCTACCGGTAACTTTCTGTTTGGATGACCTGATACTACTTATTCTTATCACAGCTTTTTATTATATTATTCACTTTTAATGTACTCTATTATAGTAACAACTTTGAAATATGTCAACACCTTTTTATAAATTCTTCTTACTGTCTGTTCCATATTAGCAATTAAATTTTCTGTATGTTCCGTTATTAGCATGTTATACGTGCTGTAAGTTCCATATTAGCATATTATACTTGCTGTATGTACCATTCAAATTAAGCTTATTGTAATTGTACTCCTTCACTAGCAATCCTCAATTTGCCAATCGATTGGTGTTATATTATTGCTTTCAAGAAACCTGTTTGTCTTACTAAATGGTTTACTGCCAAAGAAACCTCTGTAAGAGGATAATGGGCTGGGATGAGGTGCTTGTAAGACTAAATGCTTAGGATTA
>DALYNO010000400.1:0-4031 GCA_031975295.1 Anaerocolumna sp.
CAAGCATACCTAATTTTCTTAGCACAACTGCTTTCATGCCCCTTGCCTTAATATTATGTGAATTCTTAATTAAAGCCTTAACTAAATACGCAAGGGCATCTGATAAATTACCTTTTTTAGCAGCTAATACGCCTAAGTAATAATATGACATCTCCTGCTGTTCATTAGACCAGGCAGCTTTATAAAAGGCATCAAAGGCTTTATCCGTTTGATTCAGATATATTAGCGCAAGTCCCAGATTATAATATGCTTCACTATCATAGGGGCTTGGATTTCTTTTCGTCAAACGCTCAATTGCTTTGTCAAAATATTTTATACTCTCCTCAAAAAGACCTCTTCTGAGCAATAAAACACCATATGCATTATTTATTCTCGAGTCACCAGGATCTCTCTTTAATCCTTCTAAATAATAGGGGTCTGGTTGATAAGTGGCATGTCTATATTGTTCGATATGTAGCCCCGTTAAGAGAAGTTCCTCATTTGTCTTAATATCTTCTGGATCTTTGGCTGCCTCAGCTGGATCTGGTATCTGTTCAATTTTCATTTCTAAAGGCTGATAGGATACTAAGATTCTGTTGTCATAACTTACTGTCACACAAATATCTGTATCTTTCACGCCATCTGCCCTTAGTACCTTTGTATACACAGCAACAGGTGAAATATTTGCTGTTTCTTCTATTAAAGTATTCTCTTTCTTTGTCACTCTTATTGTTGCATTTTCATATAGGCCAGTGGCATATACACTGATTAATATTCTTTCTTCAGATACTTCTAAATTTACAGCAGCTTCTATTGTTGCATTTTTCACATAACCTAATTCTTTATAAGGCATAAAATACTGTTTAAAACTTTTTTCTTCAAAAGGCTTAAGCCATGTAAAATCCGGCTGATTATCTGTGTAAACACCAGTCATCAATTCAATATAAGGCCCATCCTCATCCGTTAAATTTCTATCCCAGGCCTTTCCAAAATCTCCACATCCCCAAGTCCACTGTTTCTTACCTGGTGAAATATGATGATCTGCCACATGCAGAATTCCGGCTCTTTTCCCATAGTCATAACTACCGACAAAATTATAGTCAGATTTAGCTGCCATGTAAGAAGTTGGTACTGGAATATTTTTGTACTTGGAGATGTCTACACCTTCGCTATAATCATGTTTATAATATGTTCCTGTAGCAATTGGAAATCTGGAAACATCTCTTTTCCCATGATCCATTACTGCATGAACATCAGGAGGAAAAATAGATTGGGTATCATCATTAGCAGGAATTGCTGGATTTGCCCACCAAAGGAAAGTCTGTGGAAGTGGGGTTCTATTATATAATTGTCCTCTAATTTCAATATATGCTTTATCTGGGTACAGCCTGATTTCAGCGATTCCTTTTGTTCCATAAATTTGATCAACGTCATGAATTAATACAGCTTTGCTGCCATCATCATATTCCTTTAATTGATAGTCAACTGGCAAAAAGGTTGTTGGCCTGTGGTGCTGTGGCCAGTTAAATTCAATACCGCCAGAGATCCATGGTCCGGTTAAACCAACCAGTGCAGGTTTAATTACCTGATTATAATAAACAAAATCATAGTTATTGGTCTTATCAAAGGCTCTTTGAATTCGACCACCCAGTTCAGGTAATATCATAACTTTTAGGTATTGATTTTCCATATAAATACCACAGTATTCTTTATCCACTTTGGTATCACTCACTTTTTCAATGGTGGGATATGGATATACTTTACCGCTGCTGCCTTGATAAACCCTATTTTCAATAAACATAGGATTTTTCTCAGGTTCACCAATTTCATATGTTGGAATAATTGTATTTTCAATCCATATATTCACTTTTTCCATAATATTCTCCGTTCTCACATATGATTTAACTGATGATCATCAATTTAAAAATAATATATCATAATATTTGTAAATTAACATCCGTTCAGCTTGCTGTAAAATGTTCATTTCTTGCTCTTTACTAACAAGAATTCCTATGCTATAGTATTGACATAAGATTATAGTATTTAAGACTTTATTCTACTTGTGTGAAGAGTTAGTTTGCAAATTTAGTTTTCACAATCAACTTTTTACCTGCGTCCCAAAGTTTGCAGGTTTTGGAAAGGCATGGTTATTCTTATGAAAACACAGGAACCCTTAGTTAAAGATCAGTCAGAGGTTTTTTTCTGTAATCCTAGTAACACTGCACAAAAACTATTTTTTTATCCTATCTGTTTAGGTCATTTTATATATGAACCAAATTATCACCTGATTCGTAATTCCTATGACAGTTTTCTACTAATGTATATTATGCAAGGTAACTGCACTATCGTAACGCCCGATAAATGTTATATGGCCACTAGAGGGTACCTGGTTTTTATTGACTGCTATCAGGAACACGAATATTATTCAGATACTGGATGGGATTGCCTGTGGATTCATTTTGACGGGCCGCTAGCCAGAGAGTATTATAATGCCATAACTAGTGCATTGGGTAATTCATTTATTCCTCCAAGACCTTATTTAATTGAAAATGATATGAATAAGATACTTAGTATCTTTTTTGAGATCAAAAATGTTAAAGAAGTCATTATATCCAATATATTGACCAATATATTTACTGAATTATTTGTATCAATGTCTGAAGTCTATTCTGGTTCCACTATAACAAATATGATTGAAAAATTAACCTCATATATTCACGAACATCCTGATGAAGATTTAAACTTAGCAAAATTATCTTCTCTTGCTAATTTAAGTCCTTATTATTTCGCAAGAATCTTTAAAAAAGAAACCGGAAAAACACCACATGAATATGTAATGTCTTCCCGTATTAATACTGCTAAATTTTATTTAAAAACTACTAAGCTTACCGTAGAAGAAATCGGTCTCTCACTTGGATTTCCTACAGCTAGTTCATTCTGCGCCAGTTTTAAGAGATACCTCCATATTTCTCCTCTAAAATATCGAAACTGTTCTATTAAATAATAAATACATAAATCACTTTTTCATATAAATATCCTGTCGATACTTTCAGATTATTTAGCATTCCTAATTACTTGCCACCTGAAATTACTTTAATAGATGCATGAACAGTTAACAATTCTAAGTTTAGTCCAGAAACCACTTCGTCTGATAATTTATTATTTGATGTAACTTGGATTCCTGCCTGTACTATCTGTCACAGTTGGACTTTTTAATGGAATTAATCTATCTAGGAAATTTTTTAGACAGGCTGTCATATTCCACAGTTAAACTGGAGTGGCAAAACATACTATGTGGGGCCTTCTATAGATTTCCAAAAACTACTTCATATACTGTTGAATACACTAACATCAACGTAATCATTTTTTTAGATAAAATATCAACGAATAGGTTGGAGACGTCAAAAAGGTGAGTAAGACGATTATCTTACTCACCTTTTTGTGAAACCAGCTGTTATTTTACCGTAATCGTAATCTTAAATACTTTATGTCTACCATCACTTAATTTAGCAGTCACTGTAATAATAGCCTTACCTGCATTAATTGCCATTAACTTTCCAGCACTTGAAACAGTGGCAACTCTGCTATTAGAGGTTTCGTATGTTAACATAAGTCCTTTCACACCCTTTTTAGATACCTTATCTGTATGAGAGGAGTTTACAACTAGAAGTGTAGTTGGTAGTGTTAAATTTACATCAGCTGTTTTACCTTTCTGAATATTCATATTCCATGCTTTGACAGATATCTGGCTTAGTATCGGTGTTATTACTTTTGAGTTGGGCTTCTTCCTAAGAAGAACATAGCTGCCACCCTTTCCTATGTCCATAGTAATATAACCTTTTTTATCCAGCAAATACTGACTGGTTGGCAATTCTTCCAACTTCCTGGTTTTTTCATTAAAGAAGTATAAGTAAACAGTATCTGCTGGTTTTATTCCTTTTAGATTTCCTGCATAGAGTTTGATGCCAGCACTTTCTGGATATGCACCCTTTTGTGAAAAGTTTAGGAGAATACCATCTGCTACTACTCTGCTAACTTTCATAACATCCTTT
>DALYNO010000401.1:0-4031 GCA_031975295.1 Anaerocolumna sp.
GCTCTTATTTGATACATATTAGGGTATTTTACTATAAGATAGGATTTTACTATAAGTTAAGTAACTTACTATAAGATAGGTTTTTACTATAAGTTAAGTAATTTACTATAAGATAGGTTTTTACTATAAGTTAAGAACTTACTATAAGATAGATTTTTACTATAAGTTAAGTAACTTACTATAAGATAGGATTTTACTATAAGTTAAGTTATTTACTATAAAATATGTTTTTACTATAGGTTAGTAATTTACTACAAGATAGGTTTTTAATATAAGTAAATAATTAACTATAAAATAGGTATTAGTATTTTATATAAGTTATGGTGTTTTCTCAACTTTGCTCTTATCTATCCATAAATTATAGGTCAGACCTGCTAAGACTAATATACCGCCCATTGCTTTTGTTAAAGACAATTCTTTCAAAATAAAGTAGTCTAATATGGTTCCCAAAAAAAGTTGACCGATAAAAACTAATAAAGTAATATAAAAGGCTGAAATTCTAGGAGTAACATAATTAGAGGTCATGATAATGATAACACCCAGTAATCCGCCTAAATAAGCCCATAGGGGAATCGTAGAAAATTCATGGAGCCCCATTTTAAATTTGTCTTGAGATATAAAAAATATGAGTATTGTAAAACCCAGACCAACCAAGTAATTTATCAGGGTGCTTTGTAAAGTTCCTATTTTTTCTGAAAGTTTGGCATTGATCATGCGGCCCAAAACAACAGATACACCGCCTAGAATAGAAAGTAACATATATAGATATAGCATAAATCCTCCTTCATGTGAATTTGTTAAGTGATTTTATTAGGATAAGGTCATTACAAAGATGCCAAATATAATTAACAACAGGCCTGTGATTTTTTTAGGTTTGAATTTTTCCACTGAAATGCCAAAAAGTCCAAAATGATCAATCAGTATGGAAAATATAGTTTGACCTAATAATCCTAAGGCTAGCGTTAAAGAAACACCTAATTCCATGAAACTTAAGTTGGTTAATATAACGGTTCCAATACCCACTAATCCTGCGCTATACATAAGGATAGGAAGACCTTTTCCAAAATTAAGTTTATTTTTCTTTTGAATAATCAAAAGAAGGATTGCAATAAGTCCAACCACATGAATTATTATGGTAGAAGGTAAATTACCATAGGAATCGGATAAGGTTCCGTTAAACAGTATCATAATGGATGTAAGTGCTCCAATAATAAGTGAAATAATATAGTTCATATATATCCCCCTAAATTTTAATATAAATTATTTCTATGGCATTAATTTAACATATAATCTTTACTAAGTAGTATGACATATGTCATACTATAGATAGAATTCTTTCACTGCCATAGTTTTCATTATGGCTGTGGATTTGGTAAATATACAATATACGTAAATCATTTCATTAGGAATGGAGTTGATGTAAGGATAATGGATAGAGTGGATAATAAAGCATTGATGCAGAAATTTATATTAAAATATAAAATGAATGATATTTTTACGGCTAATATGGAAGAACATATGGAATTGTATCATTTTAAGAAATTTGAGTATTTAGTAAAAGAAGAGGATACCATCCATAATCTTTTGTTTCTAGTGCAAGGGCGGGCAAAAGTTTTTACAAATCTGAGTAATGGTAAATCGTTATTATTGTGCTTTTACCAGAATTTTAGAGTACTAGGAGATATAGAAGTAATTCAAGAAAATGAGGCTGTAACCAATGTACAAGCAATTGAAGATACCTATTGTATAGGTATCACTTATGAAAAGGTGAGAAAATACTTATTAAATGATAGTAAATTTCTAAGGTATATCTGCAGCTCCCTGGGAGTCAAATTAACAAGGTGTTCAAAAAATAGTTCTATCAACCTATTGTTTCCTCTGGAAAATCGTTTGGCAAGTTATATATATACAACTGGGGAAAAAGGCAAGGGTTCAAAGAAAGAAGTAATATATTTTAATGAGAACCTAATGGAGATATCCGAACTTCTTGGGACAAGTTACAGACATTTACTTAGAACTTTAAATAACTTATGTGATAAGAAAATATTAATGAAAACAGAGGAAGGTTATGAAGTTTTGGATGAAAAGACATTAGTATTTATGTCAGCTGATTTGTATCAATGATATTTGGTTTGAAAGGGGAACTGTATTTATGGATAAAGTTATATTAAAGGTGGGAAAAACAGACGGTCAATTTGCTACAATAAAAGAGGCTCTAAAAGCTGCTACAGCATACATTGGTAAAAAAGTTCAGATTGACATAGAGGCAGGTATTTATCGGGAAAATCTGGTTATCAATCAAGATTTTATTACCCTATGGGGTAAAAATCCAACAGAGACTATAATATCTTATGGTCTTTATGCGAAAGAAATAATGGAGGACCATGAAAAAAGAGGTACATTCCGAACTTCAAGTGTATTTATTGATGGAAGTGATTTTACAGCCAGAAATATTACTTTTGAAAATACTGCTGGTCCTGGGACGAGGGTTGGACAGGCACTGGCATTATATGTAGATGGAGATAGAATGACCTTTCATAATTGCAGAATATTAGGAGGTCAGGATACACTGTTTACGGCCCCCCTTCCGCCTGCTCCTTATGAGAAAAACGGATTTAGAGGACCTAAGGAAAATGCACCGAGGGTACATGGGAGGCACTGGTATAAGGATTGTTTTATATGCGGCGATGTTGATTTTATATTTGGAGGGGCAACTGCTTACTTTGAAGGTTGTGAAATCTTCTCTAATTATGTCAATCAGGACATAAATGGTTATGTTACAGCTGCATCTACTTTAGAAACAGTGGAAGGATATGTATTTAATGGCTGTAAGTTTACAAGTAATTGCCCGACCAAAAGTGTATATCTTGGAAGACCCTGGAGAAATCATGCAAAAGTCGCTATATTAAATTCTTACATAGAAGGACATATTGCAGATGAAGGCTGGCATGACTGGGGCAAAGTTGAGGCAAGAAGTACGGTTTGTTTTGCTGAATACAATAATACAGGTGAAGGTGCAGTTACGAAGAAACGACCTGATTGGATCAAGATATTAACAGAGAAAGAGATTATAAAATATTCAAGAAGTAATGTTTTAGGTGACTGGGTTATAAAAGACAATTAAAGCTATAGTTGGTTTACTTATTAGGTAAGATTCAGAATTAATATATTTATGTTATTCATATAAAGGGCTTGGAGCCTGATAAATTCTTAAAATGGGTCTGATGACAAAGGAGGAATAAATTTTGGAAAGAATCATTCATATTGACAAATACTACACCTGTTTAGAACATTTGAACAGAAAGTTCGCCCAGGGGGGGCGTAATCGTTTTACAGCCAATAGTCAAAAAGAGTATCTTACATGGAAAGCAGAAACACGTACACTGCTTAGTAACTTAATAGGCCTTGATAAAATGGAGCAATGTAACTTAGCACCAGAAATCTTAGAGGAAGTGCAAATAGATCAGAATATCCGTAGAGAAAAAGTTGTAATTCAGGTGGAGCCGGATGTATGGATGCCTATGTATATTTTGACTCCAGCAATATTAAAAGAAGATAGAATAAAGTGCTTTATCGCTCCGCCCGGTCATAATGGTGCTGGTAAATACTCAGTAGCAGGCTGCAAGGAAATACCCGCTGTTGCAGATAAAATTGAAGAGTATCATTATGATTATGGTATGCAATTAGCTAAATTGGGGTATGTAGTATTTTGTCCGGATATAAGGGGATTTGGTGAACGAAGAGAAGAGGGTATGCAAATGGAAAGTGAAGAAGCCTTCTTAAAATCCTCCTGCTTTCACCTTGCGCATATGGCTGAACCCTTAGGGCAGACCGTCATAGGAATGAATACTTGGGATATGATGAGATTGCTAGATTACATAGACAGTCGTAAGGATTTAAAACCCGGGAAGGTTGGATGCTTAGGTTTTTCAGGGGGCGGTATGTTAAGTTTATGGCTTTCAGCCTTAGATGACCGAATTGGATTAACTGTAATTAGTGGTTATATGTATGGGTATAAAGATTCCCACCTT
>DALYNO010000402.1:0-4027 GCA_031975295.1 Anaerocolumna sp.
CCAGGGTTAAGTATGTTGTAATTTCAAGGGGCTTTAGTTTGCTGCTTCGTTTTGCTTTTCTATATCTTACATTTGTCATGCTTATCACTTCTTCTTTGAGGGTATCCTCTGCACTCTCTGGAATTTCCATGGTCTGAGTGATCTTATAGACAGCCTGGTAAGGTTTATCTTCCATTAATAAAATATCAGCAATACAGTCTTTTGACAGAAGCCTGTTGTCATGATCAGGCTGTCGGTAGATATATTCATTTCCAATATCACCAGTATCCTCATAATAACAGATATTTTCGTAGTATCTGCCAGAACTTTTATCTAAAAGATTAATGGTTCCATTGGCGTTAATGGTAACTTTTAAACACTGATTCTCCATACCATCCTTTATAACCAAAGAATGCTCTGCTCCCTCGCTTCTTTTATCCGCAGACAAAGCATATACACTGTAACCCATAGCAGGTATTTCTTCTGCTTCAAAAGTTACTGTGATATATCTTGCCATATATGGTTGCCTGAATTTATCCTTCGGCAGGTCATAACCGAATCTTACTCCTCCATCTTTTATATCAGAAGGTATAATATCACCATTGTTATCTTTTAATACGAAGTGATTCAGGTTTATCTCTTTCATTTTGTAATAAGCTGCATTTAAATTTTGCCCATATAGCCTATTAACATCTACGGTAACACTTACAACTTTGCTGCGTTTCCAACCTGTGGTGTTAAAGACCACAAATGGATAATCAACACCTGCTTTGAATGGGGATGTATCTATTTTACTCCCTAAAAACTCCATACTTTCTCCAATAAGACTGGTACTCACCTGCAAACTATTATGAAAGCGGGTTTCCATATCCTGATGAACCTCATCCGTACTACAACCACATATACTGTCATGAGGATGATTTTGCATTAGTTTCTTCCAGGCATATTTCAAAGTGTCATGGGGATAAGCTGCACCTTCTCTTGCTGCTAATGACGCCATAGGTTCTAATATATTTGCCAGCGTCACTTCATTTTCACGGTTTAGCTGCTTTAAATAGATCCTTGAGGAAGTGGTATTAACCAGTGTAGTCCAACCATCCGTCATCTGGCTGGTAATTTCTCCAGTCACCACAGATAATTGATTGGTTTGTGATTCCTTTATACACTGTAAGTAATCTTTAAAATTAGAATGTATAAATTTATAGTCTGGATATAATCGGTTTGCCATAGCGATAGCCTCTGCCAGGTCTTTTTGCACCGGCTGATGGTCACAACCATTCATAAATAGCAAATGATCGGTGGAGGCATACCTAAGTGCATCTGTAATTTTTTTATCCCAATATTCTTTTGCTTCCTCTTCCTTCACCGGAATTTCCGCACCATTATTATACCAATTCGCAAACAATATACCCAGTAAACTGCTGCCGTCCGGTGAATTCCAAAGCATTTCGGAATAAAAGGATTCATATTCACCTGTTTTTATAACCTCATTATGAAAGCCTACCGGTTTAACTCCTCTGCCAAAAATTACGCCATCCATTCCTGCCTGAACTAAGAGTTGTGGCATCTGTCCTGCGTTGCCAAAGGCATCGGGAAAATAGCCGATTTTACACAGTTTTCCATATGCCTTTGCTTCCTCTATTCCAATCAGAAGATTTCTTACGTTGGATTCACCACTTGTTAAAAATTCATCCTGAAGGATATACCAAGGCCCTACATAAAACTTATCTTCTAAAATTTTATTCCTAATCAGTTCTTTCTTTTCAGGTTTTATTTCCAAATAATCATCCAGTACAATACTCTGTCCGTCCAGGTAAAAGCTCTCAAATCTCTCATCCTTTTCAAATAATTCCAAACAATCATCTACAAGATTTACCAGTTTCAAGCGATGCTTTTCAAATGGCATGTACCACTCTCTGTCCCAATGGGAATGAGAAACGATATGTATTACTTTTTTACTCATTTTTCTACCTCTTAAATCTGAAAACTCCCGAAAACTTAAAAGAACTACTAACTAAGTAAGATAAATAATCTGTTATTAATTCTTTTAACCCTCAGGAGTTTTCACTATTCTTCATGGATTATATATTTATATCTTTACTACTTTATGACTTATATTATTTTGTTTATTACTTGTTATGGATTAACATTACATTATTTCTTTTCTGCTAAGAAGGTATCAATCTGTTTCTGGCATTCTGCAAGTATATCTGCAGTTCCTGCAGCATTAGCATCACTGATTAATTTATTGACTGCATCAGCTCCATTACCACCCAGACCAACTTCAATAAGCTTGTTTGCATCCGTATAAATCTGGTCTCTTTGCGCTACCTGATTCTTAACATTCGTTACATCAAAGTTAAATCCTGCTAATGGATTGTTTACGTTTTGAGGAAGCGATGCTGCATAATCAGCTTCAGCCTGCCAGAAGCCTTGACCATAGGAAGCATCTGGACGCATAAATTGTGGTTTCCAAAGTGCCCAACGTCCGCCCCATTCCATGTAACTGGAATTTTCTGCATTCATTCCATTTGGAAATACTGCTTCTTCACCATTTAATTCATAAGTTGTTCCAAGAACGCCATAATGAACCATGTCATATAATTTTTGATCTGTCTCTAACATATTTAAGAACATTAATGTTCTCTCAGGATTTTCACTGGATGCAGGAATTGCTACTAAATTAGATACAGGAGATCTATTTGCAAAAAGACCTTCTGGATAAATTTCAGTATAATCCCACTTTGCACCTTCATCCAACCATGCTCTCTTCTGGTTGCTGAACTCATGAGTACCCCATTTTGTTATGAGTTTGCCGTTGTTGATATAAGTGTTGTGATCAGTGGTATCTGTTAAGATATCCTTCCAGATAATACCATCTTTTTGCCATTTTTCAGCATATAATGCCTTATCCATATAAGACTGTGTCGTTTCTACAGCAACAACTTTACAAGTAGGGTCATTTAAGTTAATTGCAAGACCATGTCCAATCTCCATGAATCCTTCCTGAGATCCAATATAACCTGCACTTTCAAGAATATATTTATCAGGGAACGCTGCTTTTAGCTGATGCACAAAGGCATCTACACTCTCCCAGTCTTTTAGTTTATCTTTGTCAACTGTGATGCCTGCTTTTTCTACAAGGTCACCTCTCCACTGGAAGAAACTGCGGTTGTTCATAGACATTGTCCAAGGAAGTGATACAATTTTTCCTTTGGATTTGGCTGCCTCCAAAATGCCTTTTTCCTGATATACTTTGTATAAATCAGGTGCATACTGCGGCAATAAATCATCCAATGCCATATAGGAATCATTTGCTATCATCTGATAATAACAAGTCCAGTCACTATCAAAATTTAAATCCCAACTTTCACCTGCAGCTGCCTTTACCAATAATTTCTGTGTAAAGTCTGTACCTGCTATAAACTGTACATCAAAAGTCGCATTTAGCGTATCCTTTGTGTATTCAGCTATTTTTTTCCATACATTATCTGTCTCTGCTTTTTTGTCCCCATAAAAAATGAAATGTAAGGTTACAGGCTTTAAATCCGTTTTATCGGAATCTGCTGTTTTGTCTCCCTCGTTAGTATTTCCCCCTGTTTCTGTTACTTCACCCGTTTCTTTTGTTCCATTGCCTCTGCTGCAGCCGGCAAGCATGGAAACAACCAGTAACAAGCATAGAAAGTAACGAAGCATCATTCTACTTTGTTTTCTCATAGCTCTTATCTCCTTTTTTAAAATTTATTACAAGAAAAAGCAAAGCTTCTTCCATTGTAATTTGATTAACCTTTTACCGCTCCTACCATAATCCCCTTAATAAAGTATTTTTGCAGAAAGGGATACAAAAGAATAATTGGTCCAGTGGTGATGATAACCATTGCCATCTTCACCCCGTCGCTTGGAACAGATGCCAATAAAGCCTGGGCCTCTGCAGATTGATTACTCATGGTCTGTAAAAACTGAATATTGGAAACTATGGTACGAAGAAGCATTTGTAACGGCTGTAGATTGGAATTGTCAATGAGCATTAAACCTAACCACCAATCGT
>DALYNO010000403.1:0-3994 GCA_031975295.1 Anaerocolumna sp.
CATAACATTTAGCAGCTTTTTCTTTCCTGTTGATTCAAGGTAGGCTACTGCTGCCTCCATCATATGTCCAGCACAATAGAATTCATGGCATTCATGTAAATTTTGGAATCTGCGGCTCGGTTCTTTTATTGTAAAATAGGTATTGAAATAACCATCCGGCTGCTGAGCCATCTCAATTATATCAATAATTTCGTCCAGACGTTTCTCAAGATCCACATCTGGTTTTAATAGTAAGGAATTAGCCGCTCCCTCTATCCACTTAGCTGCATCACTATCTTGAAATACCAAACCATAGTACTCATCTTCTATAAGTCCGGCTGCAATCTTAAAATTTTTAATGGCGCCTTCCTTTAGAATCTTTTCCTGATAAGGAATTACCGTATCCGTTACAAGGTTTTGTATCTTGGTCCAAAAATCATCATGAACCTTCACTTGGCTCAAAGATATTCCATTTGCTGTTTTTGCAAACATATACTTTCCTTTCTTGAGATATAGATTTATAATAATATGATTTATGGGAACAATAAATCATATTTTTCTTAACTTGAATATCTTTTTTAATGCAAAATACTTTTGTTTCTGTATTCAGTAGGAGAACATCCCATAAATTCTAAGAAAACTTTATTGAAATAACTAATATGATGAAATCCGCTCTCCAATGCAACCTCAGATACTTTAATCTCTGCCAGCTCTAACTGTTCTAAACTTTTTAATACTCTATATCTATTTAAAAAAGTAACGGTTGAGTCACCAGTGACCTCTTTAAATATTTTACATAAATACTCACGGCTTACACGAACTGCTTCTGCCATTTCACCTAGTGAAAAATCTACTTTATAATTATTTTGGATATAATTGATTGCAATCTTTACCAATGTGGTCTTGTTATTATGAATGGGCATGGAAAGAAAGGTTCCATGCTCCAGGTATAAACCCAAAATTCTGAATATATTACTTTTTACATACAATTCATATCCAAAGATTAAATCACTTTAATACTCATAGGTCTTATATATCAAGTCCAAGACTTCCTTCATCCAAAGTACAGAAGGGCTTAAGTAACTCTCTAAAATAATCTGGTTTTGCATCATGGGGCGAATGTACTTATTCATAATAACTTCATTCTTAGAATCAAAAAATATATCTGGCAGAATGGTAACCGCGATGAACGTACACTCTTCTCCTGTTATTGGTAGGATACTATGCAAAGAAGTGGCATTGATAATCGCACCTTCGCCAGCAAAAATATTACGTACTTTTTCATCTATCTGTACTTTGAATCCACCTTTTGTTACATAAATAAACTCTATTTCTTTATGCCAATGAAGAGGGCAAAGAGAGATAGAATGTTCTTGAAATACCTTATGATAAACTCCAACTGGAAATAGTGTACTTCCATGTAATATGTGTTCTTTCACATTATAATTATTCAAAATATCCCTTTTTTCTTTTTTATAATATAAATCTCAGAAAATTAAATTCTATACTACTTTATATATCGTCACATGATTGATTTTAATTAGTTTTAAGGCTTTCTTAGCTTTATACAGCCTCTTCCATCATTATATTCACTGTACTCTCTTAAGTAAAGGCTAAACATTAAAATACCTCCCTATCATATACTAAATTGTATTTGATAAGGGAGGTTTAAATTTAAATGTTATAGCTTAACACCTGTTAGACTAGATACGTTCAAAGCGGTCAACATCCATTACGAATATAATGGCACCACCAACATTTACCATAACCTGCATGGACGAAAATTCAGCCGGCCCTACAGGATTAGATACAATCTGCTGTCTAGGACCACACTCTTTCTTCACTAAATCAATCACTTCATCTACTTTTTCAGCATCTGTACCGATCATTAAAGTAGTATTACCTTCTCTTAGAAAGCCACCAGTTGAAGAAAGTTTTGTAACATAAAATCCGTTTTTATTAAGAACATCCGTTACTCTGCTGCTATCTACATTGCGTACGATTACATAGATTAGTTTCATAGGAATTCCTCCTTACATTACGGTTTATTCTATTTTAGATTAATGTCTAAATTGTTTACATAATGTAGAATTAATCTAAAAATATAAAACTATAGTGTTATTATATTATAAATTGTACCAATTGTAAAGTTATAAATGGGTTATTTCAGTAAACGCACCTTAATTTGTCAGATACTTTAAATAATTACTGTATTAATATTATAAAGATAAATCAGCCATTCGTTTTGTTAAAGTATCTGTAGCCCAATTGTATGCATCTTTTGTTTCATAGTTTCTATAGTCACATTCTAAAGCCATGATTAAAAACAGATATATGTCATACCAAATGATTCTTCTTTTTTGATTCTCAGTAAAGGAAGTAATTCCATATCCTTTTAAGAAATCAGGATTCTGCTCATGGATACGAAAACCATATTCCATAAGTATATCACCCCATAAGCATCTTTCAAAATCAATTAAGCCAGTTATCGTATTATCTTCTATAAATACATTACCTGGCCACAAATCCCAATGGATCAACCTTGGTTTGTCCACTTCTTCAAAGATAGCCTTATCTTGTTCTAGATAATATAGCATTTGATTTATGTCTATTCTAAAATCAATATGAAATACTTTAGAATCTTCTATTATAGTTAGTATCATGTTCTTGAATACGTCAAACCAATTATCCCTCTGATGATCAGGTAGTCCATAGTACCCGAATTTATTGCCTGTAATCTCATTTATTTTATAATTATATTGGCCTACCAGTTGGTTAATTTGACCTTTCACCTCTTCACTTAAGTCCTTCATTATAGAACTAAAACTATTTCCTTCTAATTTACTCATAAAGAAATAATCCGATTCGCATAATGTATGACTATTATCATAATATAGAATCTCGGCAACAGGAATGTCTAAGATACCTCGTACCATATTCATGGAATCTACTTCACTAAACATAATATTCTTTTCATATGACATAACAAGTGCATCCACAGGAGGGGCAATCTTTAGGATGGTTTCTCTGCCGTCAGATAACTCAACTAAATAAGCAATATTAAAATAGCCTTCCTTTAATTCCTCTAAGTTTTTCACTTTTACAGTGCCAAAAGCTTTTTCAATGATTTTCTGAATAGTATCCATAGATTGTCTATTCTTTGTTGAAGTCTCCATTATAATTAATCCTTTCTCACTCCTATCATAAGCAAAGTGTTTGGACATTTTCTATATTTTCTTAAGTGTATACATTGCTTAATTTGAAGGATTTAACTTAGCAGCTACAATATTATGTACACACTTCTTAATCATATACAGCTCCTCTGGGCTGGCTGTAACATCTTCTATGACTGGTGGCACATATGTACTTTTTGTTATATCTTCCTTTAATACATATTCATACCAGGTAGCAGCAAGTGCAAAACGCCCATATACCAAATGCATATGAAACCCATCCCTGCACATGCTTATACCACCATTTTTGTAGTCAAAGGCTGGTAAGGTTCTTAATGCCTGCACCACTTCGCCAAAGGGAATAATTTGTAGAGAAAGTTCCTTAGCCACAACTCCATAAGCTTCTAAAAGTGCTTCATACATTTCTTCTTGATTATTATGATAATGAGCAAAATGTCCATGGGTTGAGTCAACTTCATAAGCCCAGGTCTGGTGTATTAACTGTTTTGCCCCAGGGGCATGTTCTTTCACATATTTGGATAATTCTATAATGTATGGATGATAACTATCGATTAATCCGCTGAATCCACTACATTGCTGTAAGGTAATAATATCCCATTTGTCTTCTAACAGAGTGTCTTTTATAGTTACCAACTTACCAGTACTGGTTCCATTTAGTTGATAATCATATTCTGCTTTATCTTCTACTACATTTTCCCAATGTCTTTCCAGAGAACATCCTCCAATGTACAAGTTTACAACCTTTAAATCCATTCCTTCATTACTGGCCAAATCATATAGATAGGTTGTTGAATCCTGTGAAAAACTATTTCCAATACATA
>DALYNO010000404.1:0-3959 GCA_031975295.1 Anaerocolumna sp.
AATGTGTATATTACGGAAAGAGCGCAGATTAGGCTATTGAGATAATGAAAATGGAGGTTAAAACTATATGGTAGATTATACAGAAGGATCAGGAAAACAGTATCATGTACAGTTAGCACCTGGAGACGTTGGTAAATACGTAATAATGCCAGGTGACCCAAAAAGATGTGAGAAGATTGCTAAGTATTTTGATGATGCAAAACTAGTTGCTGATAGTAGGGAGTATGTAACTTATACAGGTACCTTAAATGGTGTAAAGGTTAGTGTAACTTCAACAGGAATTGGTGGACCATCAGCATCAATTGCTATGGAAGAATTGGTAAGATGCGGCGCAGATACATTTATACGTGTAGGTACTTGTGGAGGAATGCAGCAAAATATACTAGGAGGCGACCTTGTTACTGCCAGTGGTGCCATACGAATGGAAGGTACCAGTAAAGAATACGCACCAATTGAATTTCCGGCAGTACCAGATGTCTATGTTTTAAATGCGCTCATGAATGCGGCGAAAGAAGGAGGAAGTCCTTATCATGTAGGAGTAGTACAATGTAAAGATGCCTTCTATGGGCAGCATGAACCTGATACAAAACCTGTTAGTTATGAACTTAAAGACAAGTGGGAAGCTTGGCTTCGCCTGGGCTGCCTGGCATCAGAAATGGAATCAGCGGCACTTTTTGTAGTAGCCAGTTATCTAAAGGTTCGTGTAGGTTCAGTCTTTCTTGTAGTAGCGAATCAGGAAAGAGAGAAAAAAGGACTTAGTAATCCACAAGCCCATGATACAGACCTTGCAATCCAAACTGCAGTGAATGCCATACGTAAATTAATAGAAGAGGACTGCAAATAAATATAGAAATAGAGGTCAAAAGAATGAACCATTATAAAAGAGTTTTTACTATTGTAGTAGATTCCATGGGAATTGGTGCTATGGATGATGCAGCGAATTATGGAGATGTGGATGTTGACACACTGGGACATATTTCAGAAGCAGTAGAAGAATTTAATATACCAAACCTTCAAAAACTAGGGCTTGCTAATCTTCATCCTTTAAAGCAAGTAGAGAGCATTAACAATCCCTTAGGTTATTACATGCCCATGTCTGAGGCAAGTTGTGGCAAAGATACCATGACAGGACATTGGGAGATGATGGGACTAAAAATAGATAAACCCTTTCAAACCTTTACAGACACAGGTTTTCCAAAGGAACTTCTCCATGAACTGGAAAGACGCACAGGAAAAAGAATTATTGGTAATAAAAGTGCCAGCGGTACGGAAATACTTGATGAATTAGCAGAAGAAGAAATAAATACAGGTGCTATGATTGTGTATACATCTGCTGATTCTGTATTACAGATATGTGGTAATGAAGAGACCTTTGGTCTTGAAGAATTATATCGCTGTTGTGAAATAGCCAGAGAACTGACCATGAAGGATGAATGGAAAGTTGGTCGTGTCATTGCTAGACCTTATGTAGGTAAAAAACCAGGCGAGTTTAAACGCACCAGTAACCGCCATGATTATGCATTAAAACCCTATGGCAGGACAGTATTAAATGTATTAAAGGACAATGAGTTTGACGTAATATCTGTTGGTAAAATTGATGACATATTTGTGAGCGAGGGTATTACAAAAGCATATAAGTCTAAGAGTTCTGTACATGGTATGGAACAAACCTTAGACATTATGGAGACTGATTTTACAGGTCTGTGTTTTGTGAATTTAGTTGACTTTGATGCCCTTTGGGGACATAGAAGAGACCCAATTGGTTATGCAAAAGAAATTGAGCAATTTGATATTAAATTAGGTTTATTATTAGATAAGCTAAAAGAAGATGATCTTCTTATCATTACAGCAGATCATGGAAACGATCCTACTTACACAGGAACAGATCACACAAGAGAAAAAGTGCCATTTTTGGCCTATTCACCTTCCTTTAAAAAGTGTGGTGCCTTAGAACCAGTTGCAAATTTTGCCACTGTTGGAGCAACCATAGCAGAAAATTTTAATGTAGAAATGCCAGAAAATACAATTGGGGCTTCTGTATTAGAGCAATTAATTTAAGTTAGTAAATTAAAATCAGCATTTAGGTTATATGAGAAAGCAATGGTTATCTTATTTTCTTATGCTTAAATACCTAGTCCATATGGACAAAGTTTAAGTACGTATGAAATACATGTTAATCATTGCTTTCATTATTTGTAATGAAAGCTTTTGAGTAATGAAGAATGATTTTTTGTTATAAAACAGTCAAAATGCATTCAATTTTGATTGGAATTATAAATTCGGTTTGGTTGACAAAATATTAATATCACAGCCTTAATCAGGCTATTGACCCTAAGGTCACCAAATAAAACTATTAGAAAACAGGTAAACAAATGAAAATAGATTTTAAAAAAGTATTTTTTGCTTTAATTGGTATTCTCTTAATCGGTGTAGGAGTTGCCTTTAATAACAGTTCAGGACTTGGTAATGATCCTATTGGACTGGTTTATGATGGAGTAAGAAATGTAGCTAAATTAAGTAATGAACAACTTGGAACTGCATCAAATTTTGTAAATTGGGGATTAATTATTTTACTGTTTTTTATTGGGAGAAGATATATAAATATCGGTACTTTAATCTATATTCTTCCCTATGGATTTTTTGTGAATTTAGGTGCAATGATTTATAATAACTATTTCATATCAGATTCAGTTGTTTTTAGATGGTTTACAGTTGTAGTCGGCTGTCTCTTATTATATACTGGAGTAGCCATATTCATTGTAATGGATATGGGACTTGATCCATTTTCAGGATTGGTTATGGTAATTCGGGATAAGCTTGGCTGGGATTATAAGAAGACAAAGATTCTGTTTGATATAATAATGCTGATTATTGGTATTTCTCTAGGCGGAAGATTAGGTGCTGTTACCATATTAACAGCACTATCGGCAGGTCCTGGTATTCAGTTTATCTCAAACCAGTTAAGAAAGGTATTTAAATAAGAATTTACGCTAATCAATAAAGCTAGCTCATAAATATAGTGATTAGAAAGAAGGTTAATATGGCAGGGGAAGACAATATAAATAAGCTGGTTGCTTTACAAAATAGTTTGACTGGTGAAAAAAAAGAGTACTTAAACAAATATTTAGATAATTCCCCTCTATGGTTCTTGGAGTCTATGCAAATTGTGCGTAAAGAAAAGAACAGTATTTTTATCGAAGAGAATGAAGAAGTTGATAATGTTTATATTTTAGTGGATGGTATTGTGAAAGCCATGGACTATCGAATATGTGGTATTGTATATGATTATATGTGGTTTTATGCGATTAAAGTTTTTGGTACTATGGAGATACTACTAAAAATGGAAAAGTATAAAACCACTCTTAAGACTGTAACCGATTGTGTCATGGTGGTAATTTCTAAGAGTAAATTTGAAAAATGGCTGCTAAATGACATAAATGCTTTACAAATGGAAATCCAGTCAATGGGCAGTTATTTATTAGAACAGGCAAGAAAAGAAAGAGCATTTTTATTTCTCCAGGGTATTGATCGGATTATGTACTTATTCACTCAAATATATGAACAACATAGTGAAGGGAATCAATGCTTCCTTCATTTAACCAGGGTGGAAATATCAGAACGGTCAGGTTTAAGTGTGAAAACAATAAATCGCTCCATTAAGAAAATGGTGGAAAATGGTAACATTAATAAAACTGGAAATAAAATTATGATCTCGGATAAACAATATTATCAAATGAAAGAATATCTGGCACCAATTCTTGAGCAGGAATAGATGTAATAGTGTGTAAGAGGCAGTTTGAATGGGTAGAACCATTTTGCTGTCTCTTTTCTTATGTTTAGGAGACCTTATGATAGGTGGTAAAATATGGTTGTATTTTATCTGTCCATCATATATAATCTCATAAATATGATACTAGGGTCAAAAGGTCATGTGTTTCATGCTTGCATGAAAAAACATG
>DALYNO010000405.1:0-3954 GCA_031975295.1 Anaerocolumna sp.
ATCCAGTTTTTTCGGTGAAGAGCAAGCCGCATCCTCAATCCGAATACTTGCAATTGCCTTTCCATTTTGTGGTATTACATCTTGTATTAACGGTTATTATTATGGACTGAAAAAAGCTGGAATACCAGCTACTACACAATTGCTAGAGCAAATAGTAAGAGTTGTGGTAGTTTATTTTGTAGCGACTTTTGCAGGAAATGGGGATGTTAAAGTAACTTGTGACCTAGCCGTAATAGGTCTGGTTTTTGGCGAAATCGTTTCCCAAATATATAATATCGCTTCTATGTATATTACACCTACCTCTAGAGCCATGTACCGCTGCTCAGCAGATAGTTCAAATAGTGAATCCAAAAGAACCCTAGGAAAACAATTATTTAAAATGACAGTACCCTTAACTGCTAACCGGTTATTTATCAGTATATTACATAGTGTAGAAGCAATCTTAATACCAGGCATGTTAAAGAAATCAGGTCTAAGTAGTTCTGAAGCTCTGAGCGTTTACGGTATTTTAACTGGTATGTCCATTCCTTTTATTATGTTTCCCTCGGCAATTACCAATTCTTTATCCGTATTATTATTGCCGACCATTTCAGAAGCACAGTCCTCAGGCAACCATGACCTCATTAGCAAAACAACTGCCATAACAATTAAATACAGCATGTTAATTGGTATCATTAGTGCAGGAATTTTTATTGCTTTTGGAAATGAACTAGGTCAACTAGTATATAAAAATCAGCTTGCTGGTAACTTCTTAACCACCATAGCCTGGTTGTGTCCTTTTCTTTATATCACCACTACCTTAAGCAGTATTATCAATGGATTAGGTCTTGCTCATCTTACTTTTGTCAGTTCCGTAATTGGCTTAACGATGAGAATTATTATTATACTTATATTAGTACCTATGCAAGGAATCAATGGATATCTTAACAGTTTTTTAGTGAGCCAGCTTATTATGACATTTTTTGAAGGTTTTATAGTAGCTAAAAAAACCAAGCCAACTTTTGATGCAATGAATATGATTGTGAAACCAGGGGTTGCTGTTGTCTTTTCGTGCTTTATGGCAAAAAAGCTTTATGAGTCTCTTCCAATGAATCTCCAGGGGATTTATATGGTTTTAGCAATGATAATTGGGATAAGTGTTATTTCACTGATACTTCTTGGCATAACAAAAGCTGTTTCCTTAAAAGATTTTAAGTAAACAGCTTGAATCCATCCTTCCCCTGATCTTTTACCAGATAAAGGGCCTTATCCGCACAACATAATAATTGATTATATGTATTTCCATCTTCCGGATACATAGATACACCAATACTTCCAGAGAGTGATATTTCAAACCCTTCCTCCGTATAAACTGTATGCAGAGCACGCCTTAACAGTTCTGCTTTCATAATAATTGCTTCCCTGCTGGAAATATTGCCAATAAAAACCGCAAACTCATCCCCACCAATTCGACCAATTATTTCACCTGTGGTAAAAATCATCTTTACTTGTCCAATTACATAGGAAAGAATTTTGTCCCCTTGCAAATGACCATAAGTATCATTAATACTTTTAAAGTCATCTATATCTATTATCATAAAAATATGCTTTAAGTCGGTGTGCTTTTGAATATAATGATCGATTAAATCCTTTGTAGTAGATTTATTATATACACCTGTTAAAGAATCTCTCTTTGCTTTATATTCCAGGGTTTGAAGTTCTTTTTTATGTAAATCTATATTTACTACCTTACCGATAACACGGTACGGTTTTTTTAATTCATTATAAAGGGTTTTACCTCTTATATGACACCAGACATATTCACCTGCAATATCTTTCATACGAAACTCAGCTTCTATCATTTCTTTTCCACTGGTAAGCGCACGACAAAATTCACAGAAACTACCATAATCCTCAGGATGGATCATATCTACTGCATTTTCTTCATCCTTAATAAAGGACGATATAATAGGATTACGCCCGTACAGTTCTTTATACTTATCAGCAAAAAACATATTGTCCATATTTATTTCGTATTCAAAAAGAATATCATTGGAAATCTCTGCTGCAACTCTATATCTTTCTTCTTCTAGAACAATTCTCTGCTGCATATTTCTGGAATCCGTAATATCTACAATAACTGCAGATAGGGTTTGTCTGCCTTCTTTATCTTTAATATAATTGCCGTTCACCAAAACCCAAATGGTATTTCCATTTTTCGTAAGTATCCGACCTTCCAGTTGTACATATTCACCATTGCTAAAATCTTCACATAACAACTTAAACTTATTATAATCTTCAGGCGCTATCAGAGATAAAAAACTATTATTTAAGTCTCTTTTCATGGCTTTCTTATCAAATCCAATAATGTCATAATATCCATTGCTGGCATAAGTAATCTCAAAGTTATCATCTAAAAGAAAATTTACAAAACCTGCATGTATACTATTGGTAATATGTCTCAACTCAACAAAAGCTTCTCTGATTTTTCTAGCACTGGTACTACGGAGTTTAATATTCATAATAATAAGAATCACAATGAAAATCCCCATAACATATAAGGCGATAGTTTGAAAGGGTATACTCTCTGCCCTAAGTATCATTTGATCAGAGCGTATGTTATCCTTCGCATAAATCTTCTCTTCATTTATGAAAGTCAACAAAAAAATACCTGCATAATGGAACAGCAAGTTAAATTTAATATGCATATCTCTTAGCAAACAAAAGCTTAGCCCAATTGTTTTCAATTAATTCCACCTTCTTTAATTCTCTATTTAGTATTTACTACTTATCCTTTGTTTTAACTACCATATATCTATAAACAAAATTTTAACATCCACTTACCTAAGTGAATGCTTGTAATAGAATGTTCTAAAGAAAACTTATAAAACAAAAAAAAGCCCGAAATTATCCGAGCTTAGTTTGCATAAAACAGTAATTGGAATTACACTGTGCAACCGGCTATCATATCTGCTTCCAGATTTAGACCCTAAGCTTTGCGTCCTTATCTTTCGATAAGTTTGCCCTTACAAATATAGGAATATTGTACTGCATTTTCCCAAATTTTGCAATAGTTTTTTAAAGTAATTTCATTGATTTAAATTGTTAAAACCTTCTATAAGTGCTTATATTATATTTCGTCACCCTGTAAAATCTTGTCACCACTTTAAATTGGTGAAATATTACATTGCTAAAATATCTTACGAGTTATTCTATCATCTTATAGGTTGGAAGTAAACAATATTATTGATAAACATTTAACTTTCTTTGATTATAGCATATTTTGAGGACTCCCAAGCAACCATTTATCAATATTATCAATTACAATCCCTGCTCTTTTTAAAAACGCCTGATGGCTTGCAAATGCTATATGAGGTGTTGCAATTAAATTAGGAGCTCCAAACAATACATGATCTACAGGTATTGGTGGCTCAATTTCATAAACATCCACAGCGGCTCCTGCAATAATTCCCTTTTTAAGGGCCTCTGCTAAATCTTCTGCATTAACTACAGGACCTCTGGCCGTATTAACCAGTATTGCGCTTGGTTTCATAAGTGCGAATTTCTCAGAATTAATTAGTCCTTTTGTATATTCTGTTAATGGCACATGAAGTGATACAATATCGCATGTAGATAAAAGAGTGTCTAAATCTACAAAACGTATTCCTTCCACATCCTTCTTCGTTCTGCTATATGCTAGAACTTCACAACCAAAAGCCTTTGCAATTGCGGCAGTTCTTAATCCAATGGCACCAGCACCAATAATACCGAATTTTTTACCTGCTAATTCAAACCCTACTAAGCCTTCCTTCGTCCCTTTTTCTCTAGTAACTTTATCACAGGGAATAATATTTCTTGCTAAATCTATTACGAATCCAAATACAAGGTCTGAAACTGCTACAGTAGAATAACCTGCGCAGTTACATATCATAATATCCTTTTCTTTACAGTAAGCAGTGTCAATTTGATCAACAC
>DALYNO010000406.1:0-3953 GCA_031975295.1 Anaerocolumna sp.
TAGGTATTCTTTATAATAAAACAATGATTTCAGAACCTATTGACAGTTGGGCTGCTTTATTTGATAAAGATTTTGTTGAAAGAAATGGTTATTCTGGAGATATATTAATGATTAACAGCGTTAGAGATGCCTTTGGTATTGCCTTATCTTATTTAGGTTATTCCATTAATACAACTGATGAAGGCCAAATAGAAGAAGCCAAAGCTTTATTAAAAGATCAATTTTCCATGGTAGATGCTTATGTTGTGGATCAGGTTAGAGATAAAATGATTGGTGGAGAAAGTCCTATTGGCGTTATTTATTCCGGTGAAGCAATCTATACTCAACGAGAAAATCCTGACCTGGAATATGTTGTTCCAAAGGAAGGCTCAAATGTATGGATTGATGGATGGGTGATTCCTAAAAATGCTCCTAATAAGGAGTATGCGGAACAATGGATTAACTTCCTCCTAAAACCTGAAATTGCCTTAAAAAACTTTGAATATATTACCTATTCAACACCTAATGCAGCGGCAAGAGATATGATAGAGGATGAAGATATCAAAAATAGTGATGTAGCGTTCCCAGACCCTTCTGTACTTGAACGTTGTTCTACTTATCAATATCTTGGTGAAGCAATGGATGCTTTATACTTACAGAAATGGAATGAAGTAAAATCTAATTAATAGTAATTTATATAAATATTATATGGCGCAAAACCATTCATTTTTATAAACCCAAAATAGAGCCCGTGCAGATTAAGTAATATAACATAATTTCGCACCGGCTCTATTGGTTTAAATCTACAGTATATTCTACTATTTATGCCTTTACTACATTCCTGTCTTCTCCCCTTAGAAAAGCGCTCATATTCTCATATACTTCACCTACACATCTTTTTCTTGCTTCAACGGTAGCCCAGGCAATATGAGGGGTTATCACTAACTTAGTACTGTCTTGTATTCTAATTAAAGGGTTAGTTTCATCCATTGGTTCAATTTTTAGAACATCAAGACCTGCTCCGGCAATTATATTATCTTCTAAAGCCTTAACCAGCGCATCCTCATTTACAATAGGCCCTCGTCCAAGGTTAAGAAGAAGGGCTGATTTCTTCATCTTGCTTAAAGCCCCTTCATCTATCAAGTTCTCAGTATCTTTATTTAATGGGGCATGTATGGATACAATATCCGACTCTTTCAATAAAGTATCAAAATCAACTCTTTGATATTCTTCATTATTATTTTTGCCAGTGGTGGAGTAATAAATGATTTTGCAGCCAAAAGCTTGAGCAATTCTAGCTACTCCTCTTCCTATCTCTCCAAACCCTATAATCCCCCAGGTTTTTCCCCACAGCTCATTAAATTTTCGATCAAAGCAGCTAAAAATATCACTTTTTATATAACTGCCATTCTTCACAAACATATCGTAGTGATACATCTTTTCATAGATATAAAATAAAAGAGCGAATGTATGCTGCACCACTGAATGAGTGGAATACCCTTTTACATTGGCAACTTGAATATGCCGCTTGTTTACATAGGGAAAATCCACCATATTAGTCCCAGTGCCTGTAATGCAAATTAATTTAACATGCAAAGCATCCTTAAGTGTTCCTTCATTCATCTGTACTTTATTAACCACTACAATATCTGCATCCTGAATACGTTCTTTATTTTTACTTTCTTCACTTCTTGGATATTTTATGACTTCACCAAGATTGTCAAAGATGGATAAGTCTACATCGTCGCCTAAAGAATCTGTTTCCAAAAATACTATTTTCATTTTTCACCGGCTTTCTACAAGATTATGTCTGCCTATTAAGTCTGCCTATTTACCTGTTTATAGTCCCATAAAACTGCAGCACTCAAATGTTTTAGCTTATCTAATTCTTTCAGGAAGTCCTACTTTCTTTTGTACTTTTCTTAAGGTCTTAGTTGCAAGATAATTTGCTTTTTCACCATTTGCCTTAATTATGCTATCTATATATGCTTTGTCACTATTTAATTCTTGGACTTTTTTCTGAATAGGTGCTAACATGGAATGAACACTTTCACCTACTGCCATTTTAAAATCTCCGTATCCTTTACCATCAAACTCTCTTACTACTTCATCAGTGGTTTTATTCGTAGATGCACAATAAATATCTATGAGATTTTTAATACCTGGCTTATCGTCAGTATACAGTATTTGATTATCTGAATCCGTTACTGCTCGCTTAAACTTACGGATTATAGTATCTGCATCATCCATAAGGAATATTGTTGCATTGAGGTTCTCATCAGATTTAGACATTTTCTTCTCAGGTTCTTGTAAGCTCATAATTTTAGCACCAGTTTTGCCGATATAAGGCTCTGGTACAGTAAATACATCACCATAAATACCATTGAAGCGGGTTGCAATATCCCTTGTAATCTCAAGATGTTGTTTTTGATCCACACCTACAGGAACCACATCTGCTTGAAATAATAGAATATCCGCTGCCATTAATACAGGGTAAGTAAATAATCCTGCATTTATATTATCTGCATGTTTGGAAGATTTATCTTTAAACTGCGTCATTCGGTTTAATTCCCCCATGTAAGTAAAGCAATTTAGTATCCAGCTCAGCTCAGCATGGCCGGAAACATGGGATTGATAATAAATACAGTTCTTTACAGGATCTAAGCCCGCTGCAATATAAAGTGTCAATAATGCTCTGGCTCTTTTTCTAAGTTCTGCAGGGTCCTGCCTTACTGTTAATGAATGTAAATCTACGACACAAAAGAAACTCTGGTACTCCTCATCTAAACTCACCCAGTTCTTAAGAGCTCCTAAATAATTGCCTAAAGTAATACTTCCTGTGGCTTGCATTCCACTAAATATGGTTTTTTTTCCGTCTAACACCTGTACACACTCCTTCATTGATAATAAAAAAAACTTCTGCCTCAGTAAAAATACTGGGACAAAAGTTATATTTCCTTCTGCGGTACCACCCGGTTTGGTTGTTACACCCTCTTAACACATGTCATAAAAACATGCCTCATGATAACGGGTTGAACCCGTCAGGTTTTACTAGGGTTACACCCGTTCCTCCTGATCCTATAAGTCCATTCTGTATTAGTGTTAATACTGCTCTCTCATCCTAAGCAGTTCTCTGTAAAAAACGAATAATACATACTATTCTTAATAACTGGAATCTATATAATTATACTTTTAGTATATCCATCCCTTGTAAAAATGTCAATCCTTTATTAAAAGCTCCTTTAGTTCCTCAAGGGAGTTAATACAGGTTTCATATTCAGGAACGTCTCCAAAACCATACTTGGCATAAATAAATGGTACTCCTGCCTTTTTGGAGGCGGTTGCATCTCCTAGGGTATCACCAACATACACTGGATTTGCCAGATTGTTTCTATCTATTACAAGCTTTATATTTTCTGCTTTTAATACACCACTTCTACCAGGATATTCAAAATCTATAAAATAATCATGTAAGTTATGAGCCTCTAAGAAACACTGAATATATCCTTCTTCACAATTACTTACAATGAACAACTTATATTTTTCTTTTAATGCCTTTAGGGTATCAATAAGGCCTGGAAATAAAATGCCTCCATCCTTTATTAAATATGGACATTGTCTTTTTGTGCTCTCCCACATAATCTCTATTGCTCTCTCTTCTGGGATGCTTGGAAGTAATTTTACTGCTATATCTTCTAAAGGTAGACCATACAGACTTTTTAGTCTATCTGCAGTTATTTCATCCTTAACCTCATCAAATTCTGTGGCTACTTCTTTCCAGATTACTGCTGCCGCATCTGTAGAATCCCATAAAGTACCGTCTAAATCAAATATTATACTGTCGTACATCGTAATCCTCCTGATTGCTTTCATTGATATCAATTATATTTCTTCAACTCATTATATACGATTGCTTGTACTAAGTATATAATTTTACTAATTTTTTATAATTATTTTATGTTGATGAGTTGCCC
>DALYNO010000407.1:0-3927 GCA_031975295.1 Anaerocolumna sp.
GCCATCTTTATCAGCGATAAACTCCTTAACTGTTGACTCATAGACTCTTGGGTCATGACCGTATACATAAATTGCTTCCTCTTGACCATAGTCTGTTTTGCAGACTTTAGGCCATTCGGGCCAAGGATTATCATCTGTTCTAGTATCAGGAGCCTTTGGCATCATTTCTAGCTGAACCACGGATTTGGCACCCTGTCTTACAGAGGTACCAACACAGTCATTACCTGTATCTCCACCACCTATAACAAGGACATTTTTTCCTTTTGCATCTACGCAGGCCTTATCTTCAAAGTTAGAATCCAATAAGCTTTTTGTAACGCCTTTTAAGAAATCTACTGCAAAGTAAATACCTTTGGAATCTCTGCCCGGTACTTTAATATCCCTTGGATTGGAAGCCCCGCAAGTCAGGATTACGCTGTCAAATTCCTTTTTAATTTTGGAAGCATTATAGGTCTTACCCACATCAGCGCCCGTAATAAAGATTACGCCTTCTTCCTTCATAATATTAATCTTTCGGTCTATAATACGTTTCTCCAATTTCATATTAGGGATTCCATACATTAACAATCCACCAATACGATCAGAACGTTCAAATACCGTAACAAGATGACCTCTTTTGTTTAACTGGTCTGCAGCTGCAAGACCGGAAGGGCCGGAACCAATCACTGCTATTTTCTTACCAGTTCTAACTTTAGGAGGGTTAGCAGAAATAAATCCCTGAGAATAGCCATTCTCAATAATTTCAAGTTCATTTTCCTTAATGGCTACAGGATCTGTAACCACATTACAGGTACAAGCAGGTTCGCAAGGTGCAGGACATACTCTTCCTGTAAATTCAGGAAAATTATTGGTTTTAAACAGACGATTAAGGGCCTGATTCATATTTCCGTTATACAATAAATCATTCCACTCCGGGATTAGATTATTTAATGGACAACCAGAAGTCATTCCGTTAAGAATGACACCTGACTGGCAAAATGGTACACCGCAGTCCATACATCTGGCTCCTTGAATTTTTTGTTCTGCTTTTGGTAAAGGTATATGAAATTCATTAAAATTCTTAATTCTTTCTTCTGGTTTAACCGAGCGGCTAACCTTTCTTTCATATTCCATAAATCCTGTTGGTTTTCCCATATCGCTCCTCCTTAGCCCTTTGTGTTGGCAAAGAATGCCTCAATTTGTGCCTGCTCGCTGCTTAGACCCTTTTCTTCCATCTGAACAATGGTCATAAGCATTCTCCTGTAATCATGAGGAATTATTTTCTTGAACTTAGGCAGATAGTCCTTAAAGTTCTCTATTATTTCCTTACCCTTAGCTGAGCCTGTATGCCTAACATGATCTTCAATCATTTGTTTTAATTCCAGTACATCATATTTTTCGGATACAGCTTCCATAGAAACCATTTCCTTGTTTAATTTACGGTATAAGTTACTGCCTTCATCCAAGACATATGCAATACCGCCACTCATACCTGCTGCAAAGTTTTTACCAGTACTTCCAAGTATAACAGCTCTGCCGCCAGTCATATATTCACAGCCATGATCGCCTACACCTTCAACAACTGCTGTAGCTCCAGAGTTACGAACACAGAAACGTTCACCTGCCACACCGTTAATATATACTTTACCACTGGTTGCGCCATACATAGCCACATTACCTATAATAATATTCTCTTCTGGTGCAAATTTACTTATCCTTGGAGGATATACCACTAACTTACCGCCGGATAAACCTTTTCCAAAGTAATCATTGCTATCACCGCATAATTCCAAGGTTAAACCTTTTGGTATAAAAGCACCAAAGCTTTGACCTCCACTACCATTACACTTAATCACATAGGAGTCATCTTCTAAAGAAGTACCATGGACTCTTGTAATCTCAGAACCTAATATGGTACCAAAAGTACGGTCAATATTTGAAACTTCCACTTCTAGCGTTTTATTTAATTTACCACCGGCTGTAGGTTTTAATTTCTTAAGAAGAATTCTTTCATCTATTGTATTTTCTAATTCAAAATCATAGATCTGTTTAGGATCAAATCTAAAATCTTCTGTACTTCCCACATAAGGATTATTAAGGATTTTAGATAAATCAACTTTTGTGGCTCTTGCAGATACATTTTCTTTTGCCTTAAGCAGTTCGGAATGACCAACCAATTCGTCAATGGTTCTGACACCAAGTCTAGCCATATATTCTCTAACTTCTTCTGCCATAAAACGCATAAAGTTAATTACATATTCTGGTTTGCCTTTAAAGTTCTTTCTCAGTTCAGGATTTTGCGTTGCTACACCTACTGGACAGGTATCTAAGTTACATACTCTCATCATGACACAACCAAGTGCTACAAGTGGAGTTGTGGCAAACCCAAATTCTTCTGCTCCTAAAAGTGCTGCAATTACTACATCTCTGCCTGACATCAGTTTTCCATCAGTTTCAACTACTACTTTTCCTCTAAGACCATTCATAATTAAAGTCTGGTGAGTTTCTGCAAGACCTAATTCCCAGGGAAGTCCTGCATTGTGTATGGAATTTCTTGGAGCTGCTCCTGTTCCACCATCAAATCCTGAAATCAAAATAACACCTGCACCTGCTTTTGCTACACCTGCTGCAACAGTACCAACACCTGCTTCTGATACTAACTTAACAGAAATTCTGGCATTTTTATTTGAATTCTTAAGGTCATAAATCAATTGTGCCAAATCTTCGATAGAGTATATATCATGGTGTGGTGGTGGTGAAATCAGCCCTACACCTGGGGTGGAATGTCTTGTTTTAGCAACCCAAGGATATACTTTTTCTGCAGGCAGCTGACCACCTTCTCCAGGTTTAGCACCCTGTGCCATTTTTATCTGAATTTCTTTTGCACTTACTAAATATTCAGAAGTAACACCAAAACGACCGGAAGCTACCTGTTTAATGGCTGAACATTTATTTAAACCGTCTTTACCTAAAGTCAATCGTTCTAAGCTTTCGCCGCCTTCACCGCTGTTGGATTTACCACCTAACTGGTTCATAGCGATAGCAAGCGTTTCATGGGCTTCCTGTGAAATAGAACCATAGGACATAGCCCCTGTCTTAAAGCGTTTTACAATGGAGTCTACACTTTCTACTTCTTCAATAGAAATACCCTTTTCAGGAAACTTAAAGTCAATTAAGCCACGAAGATTAATGCCCGCTTCTTCCTGTTCAATCATGCTTGTATATTCTTTAAAAGAATTATAATCTCCAGTTCTGGTAGCTTTTTGAAGCATATGAATTGTCTTAGGGTTATAAAGATGTTCTTCTTTTCCGCTTCTAAGCTTATGGGAACCATTATCATCCAAACTTAAGTTAGCAGTAAGACCTAGGGGATCAAATGCCTTGGTATGAAGGTCATCCACTTGTTTTTCAATATCTTTTATGGTTACCCCGCCAATACGGCTTACGGTGTCTGTAAAGTATTTATCAATTACTTCGCCTGTAATACCAATGGCTTCAAAAATTTTAGACCCTTGATAGGACTGGATAGTAGAAATACCCATTTTACTTGCAATTTTTACAATGCCTTTTAAGATTGCCTTATTATAATCATTGACAGCAGCATAGTAATCTTTATCTAACATATTTTTATCAATTAACTGTTTAATAGATTCTTGGGCCAGGTAAGGATTGACTGCACAGGCACCATAACCTAAAAGTGTTGCAAAATGATGAACTTCTCTTGGTTCTGCACTCTCAAGAAGCATAGCAACCGCTGTTCTTTTCTTGGTTCTAACCAAATGCTGATGCATGGCTGATACTGCAAGAAGAGAAGGAATTGCCACATGGTTTTCATCCACGCCTCTGTCGGAAAGAATTAAAACATTGGCACCTTCTTTATAAGCTCTGTCAGCTTCCACAAAGATATGGTCAATAGCCCTTTCCAGAGAGGTATTTTTATAATAAATA
>DALYNO010000408.1:0-3924 GCA_031975295.1 Anaerocolumna sp.
CAAAAATTAGGTGCCTTTCTTTTTTAAAATGTCCTTGACAAGGGGTACAGTTCACTTTGCTCTTTACTTACTTTGCTCTTTTCCTATTATGATCATTTATTCCCATACTTAATAACTTAGAAACAGGCAGCGCAACTACAGTTCCTACTGCTGATGAAATAATCGAACTTGGTATGTTTAGAATGGCACCTTGATAACTTCCTAATACAACTGTCCAAGCAACAAAATAGGCTCCCAGTGTCCAGATTCCACCCATGATACACCCAATTAAATGATAAAGATTTTTGTTACCTTTCTTTTCAATACCATGTGCTATACTTCCAACAATTAATCCGGCTAATCCTTTAATCACAAAAGTCCAAACAGTATAAGGAGAAAATCCCATCATAATATCATAGATCCCACTTCCAATAGCACCTGATAGCCCTGCATATTTACCACCAAAAATTATGGCAATTGTAAACAATGCAGCTGTACCCAAATGCACCATTGCACCATTTCCATAGGGTATTTTAATAAATGTAGCTATGGTACACATAGCTGATAGCATTCCAATGAGTACTATGTCTTTTGTTGAGAACTTTTTCATATAAACCTCCATTTAATCCAGTATCGTGTATGAATATCCATTTGCTTCATTTAGAAGATTACCCAATTCACTTTCCAGTAGCACACCTTCCATTTCTTTTGTATTACTATCAAATGATTTTTTAACAGCCTGTGACGTAAATTTGGTAGCATAGTCCATAGCCTTGGGTAAATCCTCTGCCTTTAATAATCTTCCCGTTAAAACGCTCGTAAATATGTCACCTGTTCCAGGATAATTCTTAGGAACATTGCAATAGTTTACTTTCCAAGACAGCTTCATTGACTTACTATATGCAATGTTACAATACTCCCCATCCTTTCCTTGCACACCAGTAATCACTATATTGTCAGGACCAAGATTAGATAAATTCACAAGAAGTTTTTTCATAGTACCATTATCTAAGGGTTCATGGATATATTCATATCCAAGTAGTAAACAAGCTTCTGTCAGATTAGGTGTAATCACATCTGCTTTTGGAAGCAACCTATGTATTTTCTTTTGCATTTCTACACTACATATTTTATATAACTTTCCATGGTCCCCTAATACAGGGTCGACTACAACCAGCTGTCTCTTACCCTTACTACTATACTCTATAAAATCGCTCATAATATCTACTTGTGTTTCAGATGCTAAGAACCCGATATAGATACAGTCAAACGCAATGCCAACTTTCTTCCAATGTTCTAGATAATCATATGTAGTATCTTTCATATTATAAATGTGATACTCCTTAAAGCCTGGATGGGTACTAAGAATTGCCGTTGGAATTGGACATACCTGATAACCCATAACTGACAAAACTGGCATTACAACAGATAAGGAACATCTTCCAAATCCAGCTAGATCTTGTACCGTTGCTATTTTTTTTATGATACTTTTCAAACGAATCCTCCTACTATCTTTTTATTGAAATACACAGCTAACAATTACCATATCTTTGAAATACTAAATTTGATTTAAACTCTAGTATATTATTGGCATAATTGAAAGTTCCAAATTTGATATTATTAATGGTGCCAGATGATTTATTACAAAAAACACCATCAGAATTTGATATATTCATGATCAAATTCTGATGGTATCAGGTTACTTTAATATCTATGCTTTTTATTTTCCATCTTTTAAACTATTATTTACTACTTTTAATTTATACCAGAAGATGCTCCCATCCCCCCTTGTTGAATCCACCCCGCAACTGCCTCCATGGTGTTCAACTATTTTCTTAACGATGGAAAGTCCCAGTCCAGTTCCAGAGATTGGACGTTTGTGATTTTTCTCGACTTTATAATATCTGTCCCAAATGTAAGGAAGATGTTCTGATGCTATTCCTTCACCGTGGTCTATTATTTCAACTTTTACTTCATTTCCTATAACACTTTGACGAACCATCACTTGTTTGTTATCTCCTCCATGAGTAATGCCGTTAAGTAAAAGATTATAAAGTACCTGGGTCATTTTTAGTTCATCTGCTACAATGGTTACCTCCTGATCGTAGCAAAATGAAAGGGTATACCCATCTTTTTTCACTAATTCACTGACTCTGTTTATGGTGATATAGATACTCTCAGTTAGGTTATAGGGAAAAGGATTTAATTCTATTGTACCTGATTCTAACTTTGATACATCCAGTATATCGTTTACAAGAGAGGTCAGACGAATAGTCTCCTCCATAATTACCTGGGTCTGTTCCTTAGATATTTCTTCTGGAAAATCATGCATCATCTCAGCATAACTGTAGATCAATGACAAGGGAGTACGTAAATCATGTGAAATATTTGCCATAAGCTCTCGTCTGAGATTCTCAACTTTGGACAGTTCAGTTGCTGCAGTATTTAGAGTGTCAGATAGTTCTTTTATTTCAATAAAACCATGCCCGCTAAACCTAGTATTATAATTTCCCGTAGCAAGTTTTTTGGCACTCGTATTCATTACCACAATAGGTTTTGACACCCGTCTGGCAATAATCAGTGCTAATCCAACTGATAGTAATACCATAATACCTGTAATCCCATATAGCTGTAATCGCAGTGTGGATGCTGTTGCTTCTACCGGTGTTATCATTGCATAAAAGGTGAGAGATAATCTCTGGCCATTTTGTAATGCAAACACCTTTGTCCTAGTGATTGTTTCAGGTTTTGGCATTCTGGAGTTTGGTTGCATTGGTATAGCAGGGGGCCTAAATTCTTGCGTTGGGCTTACAATAATTTCTTTTTCTGCTTGCAGGGTATGGATAATATCTTGTAAATTGCTACTATTAATATGTTTTTCCACCAAAGTAATAGCTTTATTTATCTCATTTTTGCGGATAGCTTTATACATATCATCCAACAGTACTGTTTGAAACAACCATAATACAATAAGCAAAAGACTGCTAAAACCAATGAGGTATGCAAATATTTTCCACTGTAACTTTAATCGATCCATCGAATCTATACCCTAATCCTCTCAATGTAGTAATTAGGTAACCATAAGGATCAATTGACTTTCGTAACAGCTTCATATGGGTGTCTAATGTCCGATCATCACCGTTGCAATCATAGCCCCACACTTTTGTTAGAATTTTTTCTCTGGAAACAGCTATATTCTTGTTACGGATTAAGAAAAATAACAAATCATACGCTTTTGGTGCCATTTCAGCTTGTATGCCATCTATCATCACTTTATGTGCTGTTAAATCTGCATAGAAACCATCTTTTTGAAATATAATATGCTCCTTATTAGGCGAGGTATCTCCTGTGTTTATTCTGCGAAGGATAGCCTTGGTTCTTAACATGACCTCTTTAGAAGAAAATGGCTTAACCACATAATCATCAATACCTAATTCAAAACCTAAGACTTTATCGTATTCTTCTCCCCTTGCCGACAACATAATTACTGGAGTCTTGGCAATTTTACGAATTTCTTTTACTGCTGTAAAACCATCCATGCTAGGCATCATAATATCCATAATAATTATATCAAATTGCTCCCTTTGACAAAGTTCAACCGCTTCTATTCCATCACCAGCTTCTGTCACCTTATATCCTTCAAAAGCAGCATAACGTTTTAGAACAGCTCGTAGCCCTGCCTCATCATCACAAATTAGCATTCTTAACATAGTCATTCACCTCATATCACAGATTATACTATGTTACCACCCGGAAATCAAAATTTGTTTAATACAGTAACTAGTAATTCTTACGGAATTTAAGGGCAAATGCAATTGCTCCAGCAAGTAAGGCGACCAAAATTACCCATAGTAGAACCGATGTATTACTGGATATTGTGGTTGAATTTAGTTCCCCTGGACCATTTTGTCCCCTTGCATGCAGACTGCCTGGAAAGCCTCCGTT
>DALYNO010000409.1:0-3908 GCA_031975295.1 Anaerocolumna sp.
TTTTATCTACTTCCTATTTTTTTATAGCTATTGCCAATAATAATTATACTCCAACAAAGATATACCATATCCTCCAGCTTTCTATAAAAGGGGTATATCATTATAGTATTCTTATTCTAATGTTATTTCAAATAATCTGGCACTAAATTCTCTTGGTAAATATACAGATAAGGAGGAAGTACTTTCATTCCAGCTATATTGACATTCTTCATAGGAAGGATAAGCACATTTTACACTTGCTACCTTACCAGAGATATTTGTGAAAGGTAAGTTTAAATAAGGTGATTCACTGTTTCTTCTCCAAATGGCAACATAGAGTTTCTTGTCTGCTTCTAAGCCCAAACTTACCCAAGGATCTGAAAACTGTGATAATCCCAAAGGCCAGAAAGGCAGTGCAGTTTTAATATCATTTCTCATTGATTTATAATAATTGAGAGCTTCTTTTACCAAAGATTTTCTTTCGTCATTTAAGTGAACCAAATGGCCGCTTTGATGGATTCGTAATAACATAGCATTTACCATATTAAATACCACCTCTTCTTTATCACCCTCTGTTAAAGGATAAGACCAGATAGCTGACTGTTCAGGAGTTAAGCCAGAAGGAGAGTTTGCTGCAATGGTGGCATATCTTTTATAGTCCTCCTGATCACTGGTGGATTGAATCGAATGTCTTTTTAACATAGCATAATCTATACGCAGACCACCACTAGAGCAGTTTTCAATAATAAGAGCAGGGTATTTCTTAAAGATTTGATCAAGCCATGCAAGATATGCCCTTTCATGTCCAAGTAAACCATCTCCAACGCTATCTGCATTTAATTCTGTGCCAATACCTGGTTCAATATTATAATCCATTTTAATATAACCTACGCCATACTCGTTTACAAATCGGTCAATTACTTCGTTGGCATGATCTATAACCTGAGGATTTCTAAAATCCAATTGATAACGGGATCTGTCATAAACTTTCTTACCATGACGAGTAAAGAACCAATCTGATGGTACTTTATCAGCTTTGGGGCATTTAATGCCCATAACTTCCAGCTCAAGCCAAACTCCAGGAATCATACCTTTGCTTCTGATATAATCGGTTACCTCTTTTAAGCCATTAGGAAAACGTTCTCTGGATTCCTGCCATTCTCCAACATTGTCCCACCAGAAACCAGGTGAATACCAGCCCGCATCTATACAGAAATACTCGCAGCCTGCAGTAGCGGCAGCATCAATTAAGGGAAGTTCCTTCTCTGTAGTGGGGTCTGCCCATAAACAATTCATATAATCATTAAAAATAATGGCAAGGGATTCATTGTCCTCATTTTTTCGGCGAATGGTTCGACGGTATTTTGTAAGTTCTCCTATAGCAGTATCAAAATTACCTTCATTAACCCCAACGGCAACAGGTACAGAAATAAAGGAATCACCGGGGTTTAAGTTCTTAAACCAATGGGATTCAGTTTCCGTAGGACCACTAAGGGCTAAATAGAAATGTCCAGACTGGTCAGAGATTTCCCAATGCCAGGAACCATTATGTTCGATTTGCCAAAATAGATTGCTGCCGGTTTCTGTATTCTCTAAATACCCCATAGGAAGATATTCCTTGGTGGACCAGTTTCCGGTATTGGTAATGCCAATTGCTTTAGAGGAACGCTGGTCAAAGCTTGGTTGTGATTGTGCCAGTCCTAAATCTGCCAGTGTATAATCCTGCCAGCACATTTCTCTTTGCCAAGAGTTGTGAGGAATGGAGAGGAGCATTTTATCATCTCTTGGTAATATACCCTCCTTTTCAATACCGTTGTAATTGAAGGAGGAAATATATTCAAGGGTTCTAAGGGCGGACCCTTTATTCAGAACTTCACTATAAGCACTGATAACAGATATGGCATCATAAAATTGGATATGACTCGTAACATAAATTCCGGTTTCAGCATCAAATGTGGTAATTTCTAATTTTCTGCCATAAGAATTTCGATAGTCCTTATGGTCATCATATTTCATTCTGTAGCCCGGAGCGGTTACAATATATTTGGTTCCATGTCTTTCTAAAGGTCTATCTAAGCCGGATATATTTATTTCAACTAAATTAAAACTACCTTCAAGGGTTTTGGATATAATATCTTTATCCTGAAAAGGCAGGGCTGAAAAATGCAGTAGTTTTACTTCATTTTGATCGGTAATTTCAATCACCATATTAATTTTATTTTCATTAATGACAATTCGATTCATATGTCCTCCATGTTTCATGAATTATTCAGTTTATGTTACTCTTTAAAATTTAAGATTCTAACTTAGTATATACGCTGTTGTATTTGTAAGCATGTATATACAGGAGGCTAGACTTGATATCAGTTGACTTTATTGCATCCTATCATAATTTTGCACCAATTTGCCCCATTCATACAAGGCCCTAATAATAGGCTCTACAGTTCTTCCAAATTCCGTAAGTTCATATTCTACTTTTGGAGGTACTTCCGCATAAACAGTACGCTTAATAATGTGATCAGCCTCAAGTTCTCTTAATTGCAGTGTTAGGACTCTATGGGTGATTCCATTAATCTCTCGTCGCAATTCATTAAATCTTTTTTTACCGGGCAAAAGGCGATACAGTATAACACCCTTCCATTTGCCGCCAAGTATATTAAGACTTGTTTCAACAGGGCAGGGTGTTTTTTTCGCACAAATTTCCTCTGTCTTCAAATGATCTAAACCTATTTTTTCCATACAAATAGTACTTTGGTTAACATCCAAAACATTCATTTCAATAACCAGCCTTTCCACACCTGTATCCTTTGATACAAGTGAAAATTTCAAAATCAAACTAGGGCAACAAAATATATTAGATATCAAAAGTATACCTAAGGAACCTTTTAGTTATTATATAATAAAAATGTGCATTCTTCAAATTAATTTTTACTGTGGTATAATAAAGTCAAGGTTAGGAAATCTATTAATAATCTATAAAACAGATTAGAGTAAAAAAGCCGGATTCATTTATTCAAGCTGGAGATTTGATACTCAAGTCTAAATAATCTTATAAAAGGAGAAGTGTGATGAGTATAACGAAACAAGACATACTGCAAGCCTATCATTTTAGACATGCTTGCAAAATATTTGATGATGCAAAAAAAATTACAGATGAGGATATTAACTTTATCTTAGAAACCGGCAGATTATCTCCAAGTTCTTTTGGATTTGAACCCTGGAAATTCATTATATTACAAAATGAAAATATAAGAGAAAGTTTGAGAACGGTTACTTGGGGAGCCCAGAAACAACTACCTACAGCTAGTCATTATGTTATTATTTTATCAAGAAAATCAGATATGGTATATGATTCAGAATATGTAAAACACATCATGGAAGAGGTGCAACAACTACCAAAAGAAGTAGCAGCAGGTAAAAAAGATGCATTTGAAAACTTCCAAAAAAATGACTTTCACTTACTTGACACAGAGAGAAATCTTGCTGACTGGGCGAGTAAACAAACCTATATAGCACTTGGAAACATGATGACATCAGCAGCATTAATAGGTATAGACTCATGTCCTATTGAAGGTTATGATAAGGAAAAGGCAGAAGAAATATTAGCGAAAGAAGGTTTATTAGATAGAAGCAAATATGAATTATCTGTCATGGTTGCTTTTGGATATAGAGTGAATGAACCTCGTCCTAAAACAAGACAGAATATAGAGGAAGTTACAGAGTGGATTAGATAGTAATACAATACTAATAGAATGAAAACATATACAGGAAATGGAATAAAAGCATTGATTGAACAGTATTTGTAGCAGGTATCAATCAATGCTTTTTTATGATAAGGAATCGATCTATAACTAGTTTAAACTTTTATCATACGCTGTAGGGCCGGAAGTTTAAGCAGTTTATAGCAATCTTATGATTGTAAATAATAT
>DALYNO010000410.1:0-3904 GCA_031975295.1 Anaerocolumna sp.
ATAGTAGGTGATCTTTCTAAAAAAGATACAGGCATAATTTTCAGTGTACCGATTGATTTTGTAAAGGGGATAGTAAAAAATGGAGAGTAAAATTTTAATCGAAGTTGCAGTTATGCTTATTTCAGGAATCATATTCGGCAGAATTGCAAAATTGCTTAAACTTCCAAACGTTACAGGATATTTAATTGCCGGTATTTTATTGGGACCATCTTTACTTAATTTTATTCCCAGCTATATGGTAGATAATTTTTCAATTATTTCAGATATTGCGCTGGGATTTATTGCCTTCTCTATCGGAAGTGAATTTAATTTATCATATTTTAAGAAAGTTGGTATTGCTCCAATTGTAATTGCAACCTGTGAATCAGTAGGAGCCATACTTCTAGTTATGATAACCTGTATATTGCTTGGCTTTGATCCTTATCTTTCCGTTATGTTAGGGGCAATAGCGGCAGCTACAGCACCAGCACAGACAATTATGGTAATCAATCAATATAAAGCAAAAGGGCCCCTAACTTCTATGTTAATGAGTGTAGTTGCCATTGATGATGCTACAGCTCTGATTGGGTTCGGATTTGCCTCAACGATTGTCACTGTACTTACATCAAAGGTACATACCAATATAATCCTATCCATATTATCACCTTTCTATGAAATTCTAATTTCATTCCTTATTGGTGCCATGATAAGTATACTAATGAAATTAATTTTTAAATACTTTAAAAAGGCTTCAAACCGCATATGTATCATTATTTCCTTTATTCTACTAACCTATTGGCTGGCAGATGTTTTACATGGTTCCCCTTTAATGGCATGTATGTCACTTGGCGGCGTTTTGGTAAATATATTTGATGATATTGATAGTATTGCAGATATCAATGATTCCTTTACACCTCCAATCTTTATGATCTTTTTCCTGATTTCAGGAGCTGGATTCGAAATATCTGCTTTAAAAAGTATAGGCTTTATTGGGATTATATACGTAGTAATGCGTGTTCTAGGTAAAATGGCAGGAGCTTTTATAGGAGGTAAACTTACAAAACAAGATAATAAGATTTGCAAATATTTAGGCCCAACTCTTATGCCGCAGGCTGGTGTTGCGCTGGGGTTAATTGTAGTAGCTGGTAATGTTGTACCAGACTATGCGGTTCAAATTCGTGTGGTTATACTTTGCTCTACCTTTATCTACTCTTTTTTAGGACCTATTGCAGCCAAGATTGCCTTAATGAAGGCAGGTGAAATTGTACTTCCTCAAAAAGGAAATGCGTAAATATTTCTTGTTGTGTGATATTTCTGAGATTTCTGAATCACCTAAATAAATCAGGAGTATTTTAGTTTAACTTAAGCTAAGTAAATAATGAAGAGGTATGTAAGTAGATTTTGATAGATACTGTTTGATAACGGTTTTGTCTTGAAACAAAGGGGAGCAGAAGAATCTGCGTTCATACCTCTTCATAAAAATAAACGGAATCATAATACCAGTAAATCATATATGATAAGTCTAAAAATTAACTAGTCTCCCCTCTCAAACTATTAAATGAATTATAAATATCTAAAATTCCATAACCCCAGTCTCTGTTGGGATAAGTAATATTCGGATCTCTCCTGGCACCTCTAAGTAATAGATTCTTAACCTCGATACTGTCTAACTGATTCACATATCCAGATTTGATACCCCATTCTAAGATAAGAGCAGCTATTCCTGTGGTATGGGCGGCTGCAAGACTTGTTCCGGTAGCAGTGGTGTATCCATTATTTAATGCTGGTACAACAAGATTAACTCCAGGTGCAGCTAAATCCGGATTAATACCATTAGTTCTTGTAAAACCTCTGCTGGCATTCAAATATAAACTGTTATTAGAATAATCATAAGCAGTCATTATGATAGGAATGTTTGTATTGCCTGGAGAGGTTAAAGTAGTGTAAGGATTGGGTTCTAGAAATACTATTTCTGAATCTAAAAATGTAGTGATGGGAAGCCAAATGTGGAATATGGAATCTAAATCATTGTTGGAATAAACACGAAATCTCCAGATACCTTCCGTAGGAGATGTGAATCTAAGGAGTATAAGCTGATCACCTGTTTGTGCTTCAATAATCTGATAATCCACATAAATTATGGTTTGCTCAAATATAAACCGGATAACCCTTGTTTCACCAATTCTAGCAGGAATTCTTGGAATAAACTCACCGGTAGGGGATAAAATGTCTATGGAAAATGTACTTGGTGCATTTCCCCATAATTCCATAGTAAAGCCGGAGGAATTAGGACCGACTCTCAGTTCTACGGTTACAAAGTCAGTACCACTAAGAATAGTTCCAAAAAAATGGTGCCCTCTATTTCCTTCATTACCTGCCGCAATCGTTATTACAAAACCTCTGTAGTCAGCAATTAAGGAAAGATAACTGCTTAGGACCCCTCTTTCATCATGGGCACCCTGTGAAGTGCCAAATCCAATACAAATAGAAATAGGTCTGTTAAGTTTGTTAGCTACAGCTACGAGATAGTTAACACCAAACATAATATCTACTTCGGAAAAGCAAACAGGCTCCATGGGTATTCTAAAAAATTCTCTTAAAAATCTTTTGGCTTCCTTTAATTTTACAACTACTATTTGTGCATCCGATGCTATACCCGAGAAATTATTGGTTAGACTGGGGTTTCCAGCCGCAATACCAGCAAGCATAGTTCCATGACCATTTGTGTCTGTACTAGGTACTACAGACAAAGGATCTGGGTTTTGCAGAGCAAGATCAAGCTGCTCCTTGGTATATTCCGTTCCATAAAGGAAACCTTCTGGTGGGGGACCGGTTTGTATAGTCTGATCCCAAATGGATAATATTCTTGAGGTTCCATCAGCATTTTTAAAGGCATCATGTGTATATTCAATTCCAGTATCAATAATACCAATTAGTGTATTATCACCGCGTAAACTAAAAGCCGGTATATTTCGTATTCTCGTAACACCCGAAGCTTCCAGACTTCCTGTATCCAATAAACCAAAACAACTTGGGAAAACACCATAACCATAGTTCTGTATAATATTTTCTGGTAAACTGCTTATTGGAGTGAAAACTGCAGCATGGGTATTGTTTAGTCGAGTTTGACAAGTGTTAGTATTCGAGGTAAAACGCTCTAAGTTTTGACCATATTCTATAATAAAATCTGCATAATCTTCACTTAGAATATATTCTCTACAGTCCTGATCCAAGGCCTCATCTCCAATATGATAGGGTTTATTATATAAATATATGAGCCTAGTAAGGTATTATTCGTTATAGGAGAAAAATACACTGCTTTTTTATTGTTTTTTTTCATCGGCATATCTATAATAAGTCAATTTTACCAAAACTCATTCACTATTTTCTGGTTGTAGGTTATATAAAACCATGTTATAATAATTAAGATTATTACAATGTAACAACATCAAGGATGATGAAAAAACTAACATGGATGGTAGACGCATAACATGACCGATAAATATAAAAGCACGTTAAGGAGAAGGAACTTATATACAAAAGAGCAATTGATGGATTTCTTTTCCAATGTTTCATTGCCTGATGGAGTAATCAGTAATTATGTAGAGAAAGATAATTATATTGAATTTATATATAATGGAACAATTTACTCAGCACTTATAGACGGTGGCAATTGGGAAGAAATTAAGCACGAATTGCTCCGCCAGAAAGAACAAAGGCAAATGGAAAATAATAGAATGAAGGAATTGGAAAAGCAAGATAGTCTTACGAAGCTTTATAACAAAGAATATAGCCGTAAAATTATTGAAGAATTTTTAGATAATTCAGATTCAAATGCTCATCATGCCCTCATGATTGTGGATATCGATAATTTTGATACCATAAATGAAAGCCTGGGGTATCTTTTTGGTGATACAGTATTGGT
>DALYNO010000411.1:0-3896 GCA_031975295.1 Anaerocolumna sp.
CAATGAAAATGCTTTGGATTGCAGGCGAAAATGATACCCTGGTATCCAAAGAGAGATTAAGAGATATTCAGACGAAATATCCTCTGGCGCAGACCTTAATAGTACCAGGTTGCGGACATCGTCCCCACATGCCCACGGATAACGTAAGAGAAGTAAACCAAAGAATATTGGAATTTTTACTAAATCAAAGCTGATTGTATGTAATGAAAAAGCCTTATGTTTTGGAGATACATCTTGGGTATAAAGGGGCTTTGCAAAATACACATTATCTGCATATAATATTAGGTGATTATATTCCAGGTTAAGATTATTTTGCAAAGCCTCCTAAATTTACTTATTAGAATCTAAAAGTTTAGTAATGCATCTTGTAACAAATATTACAGATACAATTAAAACCCCAGCAATACAAACATATTTTACTATTTTAGTTACATCTACGGAAACATTACTGGTTTCGTTAAGAGATTTACAATCGCTCATTTGCTCCTCCTAGTCTTCGATCTTTCAAGTCATTGGGTTTTATTTATAGTAGTTTTACATAATAATTCTTAATTGCATAATATCACAAAAGTATCAATATCCAAGTACTTCGCCCACCAAGATTACTTTTATTCTTCCAGGTATTTTAGATTTACGGGTTATTACCATTTCACAACAGATGCAGTCATCCACTAAGCAGTTGGCACACCTTCCAATCTCAGCACAGGGGGTATTTAGACCCAGCCTTACTGTATTAGGCGGAGCCGCCATATTGCGTACTCTTTCCATACCAGTATTTACATCTGTTACTATTTTATTCATGCCTGCAATAATGATAACATTCTTGGGACCGGTAATGAGACAGGCAACACGGTTTCCGCCTGCATCAATATTAATCAACTGTCCATCTAAGGTTATGGCATTAGAACTCATAAAATAGTAATCTGCAGTAACAGTTTTACTGTAAAGAGCACTTCTTTCTTCTGGTGTATGTGCAAGGCTTCGATCATATAGTACATAATCGGAATCATTTAATTCTTGAATTAAACCAATGTCATTTAAAGTTTCTGAGCCACCCCAGGAGATAGAACATCCAGGGGTAAGAAAACGTTTCGCCATTGCCAGGGCTTCTAAGGAATTATCACAGTAATACCCTTCGATACCTCTTAAATTAAATTTCTCAATTAAACTGTCTGCTACATTCTCATAATATTGCTTTTTTGGTGACATAACAACCTCCCCTATTTTCACTTCAAAAATAAATCTTATGTGTATTATTTAAATCACTGCGGCTATATCCGTTATAGTCTTTGCATAAAGCTTGTACAGTGTTAAACTTTTCGTTCAGTATTAATTTGTAAAATTCTTTAAAAAAGCAAGGTCTAGGTTAATATAATAGTTTAGTTCAAGAAATTACCTGGCATCATATTTTTTAACAAAACAGACACCAACAGCACCAGGTCCTGTATTGGTTCCAATGGTTACCCCAATCGGGAAATAAGGATAAGTTATCTCTTTTCCAATTAATTTCTCAAGTTCTATTTGTACAGATTTTGTATCTTCCGGGGTAGTTGCATTGGCAAGGCAGAAATCATAATCTTCATATTTCTCGCCAGTTTCATTAAAGTATTCTTCAGTCATGGCAATCACTTTTTGCAAAGATTTATTACGGCCGCGTACATTAGAATAAGGAATTAATTCAGCATCTTTTAACTGAATTAAAGGTTTTAAGTTAAGCATAGTACCAGCAAGAGAGGTAACCTTACCAATTCGACCACCTTTTTGCAAATATTCCAATGTGTCTACTGTAAACATAATTCTTGCAGTTGGTTTGATTTCATTTAATCGGTTGACAGTTTCTTCAATGGTATACCCAGCTTGGTTCATATAAGCTGCCTGTAATAATAGAATGCCTTGGCCACCTGTTGCCTGGATTGAATCTACAATATGTATTTTTGCCTCAGGATATTTCTCTAGAAGAATATTTTTGGCATTTACCGCTGATTGAAAGGAACCGCTAAATTTTAATGTTAAGCAAAGGCATAAAACATCCTTACCTTCAAGTATAGCAGGTTCGAACTTGTTAATATAATCAACTACAGAAGGTAAGGAGGTCTTGGGATATACTTTTTCATTTTGAAGAACTTCGTAAAATTTATGGTTTGTTATTTCTATATTTTCTTTCAAGTAATTTTCTTGGTCAAAGGTTATGTAAAAAGGTACTAGTGTTATATTATGAAGTTGTAAAAGCTCTGCCGGTGTATCACAGGAAGAGTCACTGAATATCTGATACTGACACATACTGTCTCCTTGTACTATTTTATTATATTTATTATAGCGAATACCTTTGAAAAAGTACAGTAGAAAATAGCTTAAACTCTGGTAAGGTGGTGAACCCAGCAAAACTTTTGCAGATTACATTGCCAAATACAGTAAGGCAAGTTATAATAAAGTTATATAATCTTAGAATCAAGAGTGGAAAGTTACATAATGTTATAATTTATGTTAATTCAATTTGCAGCATATCGATAGTTCTTTCGTAGTATTCTAAAATCAATCCCAGAATAACATTTTTACATATCAAGTACTTTTGTTTGACTTTAAAATTAAATGAAAATATGTTATGATTAAGCTCAATGCTTATATTTAATTTAATTTTATCTTTCCTAGCCAATAGAAAGAAATAGAAAGTTGGAATTTACATGTCTAAAAATTTATATATATCAGAAAAACCAAGTGTTGCCCAGGAATTTGCCAAAGCTCTAAAAGATAACTTTAGAAAGCATGATGGTTATATGGAGTCAGATAACAATATTGTTACCTGGTGTGTGGGACATTTGGTAACTATGAGTTACCCGGAAGAATATGACAAGGCACTGAAGAGATGGAGCCTGGAGACCATACCTTTTCTGCCAAAAGAGTATAAATATGAGGTGATTCCAGGTGTGAGTAAGCAGTTTCATACGGTAAAAGGTCTCCTTAATAGGGCAGATGTTAGCTGTATCTATGTGTGTACCGACTCGGGAAGAGAAGGAGAATACATATATAGATTAGTGGATCAGATGTCTAAGGTACCTGCTGGTAAGGAAAAACGGCGAGTATGGATAGATTCACAAACTGAGGATGAAATTCTTAGAGGAATTAAAGAAGCCAAGTTACTGGCTGACTATGACAATCTATCTGATTCTGCTTATCTTCGTGCCAAAGAAGATTACTTAATGGGTATTAACTTTTCTAGAGTACTAACTCTGAAATATGGACAAAGTGTAACCAATAGTCTAAATAATGGGAAACGTTCTGCCATATCCGTAGGTAGAGTTATGACCTGTGTTCTGGGAATGATCGTAAGACGAGAAAGAGAAATTAGAGCCTTTGTTAAGACACCTTTTTATAGGGTGCTAAACACTTTAGATGTTTCAGGCAAGTCTTTTGAAGGAGAATTTAGAGCAGTAGAAGGTTCTAAATATTATGCATCTCCCTTATTATATAAAGAAAATGGTTTTAAGGAACAAGAGGCTGCAATTAATTTAGTTAAGGAAGTAATAAATAAGGTACCAGAGTTTAAGGAAAAACAAGAGAGTGGTAAAATAAACCTGGTCCATGAGGTTGAGGCGGAGGAAATACAAAAGGCTGAGATTGTTAATCTTGAGAAAAAGAAAGAAACGAAAAATCCACCCCTACTTTTTAACTTAGCTGAGTTACAAAATGATTGCTCCAGATTATTTAAAATAAGTCCAGATGAAACCCTAAAAATCACCCAGGAATTATATGAAAAAAAATTAGTCACTTATCCTAGAACCGATGCCAGAGTATTATCCACAGCTGTAAGTAAGGAAATTCATAAGAATATTGGCGGACTTAATAATTTTTATCTGATTAAAGATTATGCAGCCGAAATTATAGAAAAGGGCAGTTAC
>DALYNO010000412.1:0-3895 GCA_031975295.1 Anaerocolumna sp.
ATGTTAGCGCCTCCTTTATATTGGATTTAATAATTTTAGTATAGCATAAATTCCTATAGAATTCTATAAAATTATTCATGTCACTGTGATAATGCTACATGTATAATTTTGTAATTCATGGGATTGAGATCATAGATATAATTAATGTTTTTTTAAGATTTGCACTGTGAATAATTAATAAATTTATGATAAAATAGGATGAAGAAATTGATGGGAGGAATTAAATGTTAATTAGACCAATTCAGCTAGATGACAGCAGAGAATTCTTAACCATGCTGTTGGAAATAGATAAAGAAACAACTTTTATGATGTACGAGCCTGGTGAAAGACTCGAGAACATAGAAGTAATGAGAGAACGTATTACAAACATCATGAAGAACAAAGATCTTACTTTACTTGCAATTTCTGATGATCATATTGTAGGTTTTCTTTCGGCAGAGAGAGGCAGACCAAACCGGATTAAACATACTGCATATGTTGTTACAGGAATTAGAAAAGCATATCAAGGTATAGGAATTGGTACTTCCCTTTTTCAGGAATTGGATAAGTGGGCAGTTGAAAATCATATAACCAGACTTGAACTTACAGTTATGTGCCCAAATACAATAGCAAAACACCTTTATGAAAAAAATGGTTTTAAAGTGGAGGGGAAAAAAGAAAAGGCTATGTTAGTTAATAATGATTATGTGGATGAATATTATATGGCGAAATTGTACAATCATTAAGTCATTGGTTCATTACAATTTGATCACTAAAAGATATGAATTGTAGGATTTACCTGCTTCTTATGGGTTTACTTCATTTGGAATAGATGTTATTATTATAATGCGAAAATTTATCTGAGATTATAAAGGAATCGTAAAACTGATTTCATTGATATAATTAGACTGACACAGATTTAGTTAATATTGGAGGGAATATGAAGGTATCAATTTACACAGATGGAGCTGCCAGGGGAAATCCTGATGGACCCGGAGGCTATGGAACCATACTTGTTTATGTGGATGGTAGCGGCGTAAGTCATATAAGAGAGTATAGTGGAGGATTTAAAAAGACCACCAATAACCGTATGGAATTAATGGCAGCAATTATTGGTTTAGAAGCATTGACGAAATCCTGTGAAGTAGACTTATATTCAGATTCCCAGTATGTTGTAAAGGCTTTTAATGAACATTGGTTAGAGGGTTGGATTAAAAAAGGCTGGAAACGTGGTAAAAATGAACCAGTTAAAAATGTAGATTTGTGGAAAAGGCTTTTGCAGGCGGTTCAGCCGCACAAAGTGAACTTTATATGGGTAAAAGGACATGCTGGGCATCCTGAAAATGAACGTTGTGATGAACTTGCAACAACTGCTGCCGATGGTGGTAATTTAATGGATGATGTAATATTAGAATAAGAAGAAGCTTTAAAGCATTTAGTTACACGTATTGATTAGTGGAAGGAACGAAAGAAAATGGCTGAATTAACACCAATGATGCAGCAATACATGGAAATAAAGAGTGGATATAAAGATTGTATATTGTTTTACAGATTGGGTGATTTTTATGAAATGTTTTTTGAGGATGCAGTTACCTGTGCCAAGGAGCTGGAAATAACCCTTACCGGTAAAAATTATGGACAAGAAGAAAAGGCACCCATGTGTGGAATCCCTTATCATGCTGTTGAGGGCTATTTAAGTAAATTAATTAGCCGTGGGTATAAGGTAGCAATCTGTGAACAGGTAGAAGATCCCAAAGCAACCAAAGGAATTGTAAAGAGAGAAGTTATTAGAATTGTAACACCAGGTACCAATACAAGTCCTGGAGCACTGGAAGAAGGAAAAAACAACTATCTTATGGCAATTGTCCATACGGTTAATGTATTCGGCATTGCAACTGTGGATATTACTACGGGAGACTTCTATGTTACTGAGGTGGATTCAGACAGAAAACTTATTGATGAAATCAATAAATTTCACCCTATGGAAATAATATGCAACAGTACTTTTTTAGTTAGTGGTATTCATATTGCAGACTTAAGGGAAAGATTAATGATTTCGGTATCAGATCTTGAACCATGGTATTTTGATGATAATTTATGTCTAGAGGCTTTAAAGAAACACTTTGGTGTTTCCACGCTAAATGGTTTAGGCCTAGATGGATATACAATCGGTGTAATAGCTGCCGGCAGTGTTATGCTTTATCTTCAGGAAACCCAGAAGAATTCTCTCAGTCATTTAACTCATCTCACACCATACATAACCAGCAAATACATGCTATTAGACAGTTCTACCAGAAGAAATCTTGAACTTGTGGAAACATTAAGGGAAAAGCAAAAAAGAGGTTCACTTCTGTGGGTACTTGATAAGACCAAAACAGCAATGGGAGCCAGATTATTAAGAAGTTATGTGGAGCAGCCGCTTATTGATAAAAGAGAAATTAATGACAGACTGGATGCGATTGAAGAATTAAATGTATCTGCAATAACCAGAGAAGAGATTCGAGAATATTTAAATCCAGTATATGATCTGGAACGTCTCATTGGTAGAATTAGTTATAAAAGTGCTGGGCCAAGAGACTTAATTTCGTTTAAATCTTCCCTGTATATGATACCTTATGTGAAGGACATCATAAAGGAGTGCAGTAGTCCTCTGCTGAAGGAAATCTATGAAAGTATTGATCCTTTGAAAGAACTATACGCTTTAATTGATGGGGGAATAGAAGAAGAACCGCCAATTGCAGTGAAAGAGGGCGGGATTATAAAAGACGGGTATCATACTGAGGTAGACCGCCTAAGAAAGGCAAAAACAGAAGGTAAGACCTGGCTTGCAGAACTAGAGACTAAGGAGCGGGATGCAACAGGAATTAAGAATTTGAAAGTGAAATTTAATAGAGTATTTGGCTATTATCTGGAAGTTACCAATTCTTATCAGAATCTGGTGCCAAACACCTGGATTAGAAAGCAAACTCTGTCAAATGCAGAGCGATATACAACCCCAGAATTAAAAGAATTAGAAGATGTTATATTAGGAGCAGAAGATAAGCTTTATTCTTTAGAATATGATCTGTTCTGTGAAATTAGAGAAAAAATCGGTGCACAAGTTCAAAGAATACAAAGAACTGCCAAGGCTATTGCCAAAATTGATGTCTTGACTACCTATGCTTACGTATCCGAACGAAACAATTTCTGCAGACCACAGATCAATGAAGAAGGCATTATAGATATACGGGAGGGAAGACATCCTGTAGTAGAACAAATGATATCGGGAGATATGTTTGTTTCTAATGATACATACTTAAATAATCAAGATAATCGAGTGTCTATTATTACGGGTCCTAATATGGCTGGTAAATCCACCTATATGCGTCAAAGTGCCCTTATAGTTTTAATGGCACAAATAGGCTGCTTTATTCCAGCTTCCTACGGTAATATTGGTATTGTGGACCGAATTTTTACAAGGGTTGGAGCTTCTGATGATTTAGCCTCCGGTCAAAGTACTTTTATGGTGGAGATGACAGAAGTTGCAAATATTTTACGGAATGCCACAAAAAACAGCTTACTTATATTAGATGAAATCGGCAGGGGAACTAGCACTTTTGATGGATTAGGCATTGCCTGGGCTGTCGTAGAGCACATTAGCAACCCAAGATTACTTGGTGCCAAAACATTGTTTGCAACTCATTATCATGAACTTACAGAGCTAGAAGGTAAGCTTGATAGTGTGAATAACTATTGTATTGCTGTAAAAGAACAAGGCGATGATATTATATTTCTTCGTAAAATCATTAAAGGCGGCGCTGACAAAAGCTATGGAATTCAGGTTGCCAAGCTTGCGGGAGTACCTGCTGGCGTATTAAAACGTGCCCATGAAATTGTGGATGAGTTATCTATCAATGACTTAACCATCAAAGAAAAA